>CAMAYW010000215.1 GCA_945862475.1 Bacteriovorax stolpii | reverse complement strand
CTTTACCGAGTCACCTAAATGTCCAGTGTTTCCGGCAAATGGTGGGGTACCAATTAAGGTAGATTGTGAGTTTAAGTATCCGAGACCTCAACCACTCATAAACGTGGTTGAAACACTTTTAAATCAATCAATGAATTAATTGTTGAGATTTTAAAAGTTTCTTGGCCATATCTCCCACGATGTATCCGATTGCATACGGTACAGAGTCGTGCTCTTTAGCGGAGATGTGGTCAAAGCCTATTTTGTGAACCCACTCATGGGCGAGATTCGCCGCTACATCACTAGGATGATAGTTTTTAAAAAATCTCCAGTTAATGTGAATGAGATTCGTATCCGGATTCGTGTAACCAATTACTCTTGAGAAAGGATTATAGTAAAGTTTGAGATAGAAATTCATTTCTCCAGGAGTATTGTTCTGAAGAATTTCTCGTCCATCCATAAAAATCTGATAGATTTCTTCGTTTGTTAGACCCTTATTTGAAGCAAATTCTCGTTTTCCTGCTGTATTTTTAAAATTGATAATTCTGTCTTTGAATTCCACCGTATTGACCACTTTTTCAACTAATGAAAAAGCGACATTCAATTTTTCTAAGTTCTCACCTGAAAACTTTTCCATCTTCATGCCCTTCACGGCAAGATAACTGGAATGAATCGTCTCTGGCCTTAGATACTGATTTTCATAGGGTTTAAAGAGACCTGGGGTAGCATGATGCCCATGAGCAATCATTTTTTGAAATTTTATGTCTTGAAGATCAAGAGAGAAGATCAGGGCCACTGAAAAAATCCATTTTTTCACTGTCGTCCTTTGGGTTGGTCCTATACTTAATTCTAGGACTTTTCAGAACGATCTCCATTGGGGAAAAAAATTCCCACAGAGCTTTAAAACCCATGAAAAAGATGAGAAATAAGTCACCATGAAAATGATCTTGTTTGTTTTTCTTTTTTCGATAAGCGCTTGGGCGAAACAAATTGTCCTCGTCAGCTACTTTGACGCTTTTGGTAACGCTCCCTTCAATAATTCAGAAGTCGTTGCCCAAGGACTTTCTAAGAGATTTGCGAATCACCCAGAGCTTGAACTTAGGATTTGCTCCCTTCAGACTGTCTTTGATAAATCTTTTTATGAACTTCAAAATTGTATAAACGAATTACCGAAGCCACCCTCTCTCGTCCTTGGACTAGGTGAGTATGGGTGCAAACTAAAAGTTGAAACGATCATCAGAAATTTCGATCATACTGAAGGCCCTGACAATGATGGAATTGAAAGAAAAAATTCACCTATCTTTCTAGATGGTCCCAGTGAGATCGGTCTTAACTACCCTCTTCCAGCTATGTACTGCGCACTTCAACAGGATGAAAGAAAATCGATTGAAATCTCAAATAATGCAGGAAGCTTTGTTTGCAATAATGTCGCTTATCAATTTACCAATACCTTTCATGAAATTCCCTTTGGTTTCATACATGTGATGGCCCATGACTGTTCTAGACTTGCACCTAAAACCCAAGAAGCAATTGGAATTTTATCGAAGATGATTTTAAAGGCTAGTTCCATTGAGAACATAGAAAGACTTAAAACAAAAAAACAAGAACTCCAGGAATTACGAAAAAAATATTCCACTGATGAATGCCTTAAGGATTTCTATCAACGAACTAAAGGTATTGATGAGAAAGGTCTCTGGCCATTTTCATGGATAAAGTAAAAGCATTCTTGTAAAGCCCACCAAAGAAAATAAGATTTTCTTTTTTAAGTAAATAAGGCTCGCGTTTTTGGGCCTTTTCTCTAAGCCCCACTTTTAAAAGCCCCTCTTGAAACTTAGGTAATTCAAAACTCAAACGAGAATGAAGCTTATGATAGATCGCTTCTAACTCTTTTAAGGGAGGAAGTTCGTGGAGAGATTCGCTAGTTGTCGACCCAACATAGAGCCTTTGAAAAGGTTTATTCCAAATGACATTGTCACCATCAATTGTGAGCGAAAAAGAATCCATTTCCCACGATAGATTTTGAAATTCTAAGTAACTCCCTTGAGAGGGTTTAGATGATTTTAGCTTTGAATCTGGATGTAATTCTTTCCAAAAGCGGTTATAGCTTCCAGCCGTGAAAATAACTTTATCAAAGAGAAAACTTTTTCCATGAAGAGTTTTTAATTGAATTCTCTCGCCCTCAACAACTTCAATCACAAGATCATCCACCTCATGAATGGGAAACGTCTTAAAAGATTTAGTCCTATCAAGAAGCCAAGTAAGATAGGTCTTGGGATCAATCATGAAGGCATTTTCGGTGGCCAGAAAAAGAGCTTCCTTAAGAAACCTATTCGAAAACTCACCACTTGGATAACGAAGTTTAAATTGATCTAGTTTTTCAGTCGCTCCGTTATACTGAATGATTTTTTCTACCCCTAAAGGTCGAGCTTCTTCGATATGCCGAGAGAAAAAATCAAAACCATCGACAAGTTGATCCCCTAAGGGAGAGTGACCCTTAGTAATTCCTCTCAGAGCAGCAATCGCTGTTGAATTTAATGAACAGGGGGAAGTTATTTTGTCAGAAGAAAAAAGAGTCACCTTTTCAAAGTTTTTTTCTTCTTTGGCAAGAGTGTAAATGAGACTTCTTCCCACTAATCCACCACCAATAATGGCAAGTGTCGTCAAATTTCAATCCTTTTCGTTTAATTTCCCTCACATCTTCTCACAAATTCTTGCCAATTTCTACTCTCACTCGTTACCCTTAATATTCATTTTTAGATCTATTTTAGCTAGGAGAAAAGCCGCATGGCCGCTCAAACACTTGATCCCAATGCAATGATTTTCTGTACAACAAAACTTGGAATTGCCCCAACTAAAATCATGGCAACTTGTAAGCTTCTTTTTGAAGAAGAATGTACGATTCCATTCATTTCCCGTTACCGAAAAGAGGCCACGGGTGGACTTGATGAGGTTCAAATTAGAGATATTCAAGAGTCTTATAATGAATATATTGAAACAGAAAAAAGAAGAGCTTTTGTCTTAGATGCCATTAAAAAGATGGAAGCTTTAACGCCGGAACTCGAAAGACAAATTAAAGCAGCTACCACATTAACTCAACTCGAAGATATCTACGCTCCATACAAATCGAAGAAGAAAACTAAGGCGATGATTGCTAAAGAAAATGGACTTGAGCCACTTTCTGAGATGATCCTTAAAGGTGATCAAGATATCCGTAAAATGTCTTCAGATATCGAAGAAAAATTCGTTAAACCTTCTGCGGGTAAAATCAAAGATCTTCAGGAAGCGATCAATGGTGCCTGTGATATCATTATGGAAACTTTCTCTCACCAATTAGAACTTAAGGAAAAAATCCGCCAAACATTCTGGGATTCTGGAGTGATGAAAGCATCTCTTCGTAAAGACGGAGACAAAATTGAAGACGCCCAAAAATTTAAAGATTTCTTTGAATTCTCTGAACCACTTTCTAAAATAAAAGATCCAAAGGCTTCTCACCGTTACATGGCGATGAGACGAGGCATGAACCTTAAAGTTCTTAAAGTTGATGCAGAAATTATTCCCGAAGTTGGTATTGGTCTTATTGAACAAGAGTTTTTCCCTAAAAAAGATAAATTAGGAAATTACGATCTTCTAAAAAAATGTGCTGAAAAATCATTCACAAATTACATTCAACCTTCTCTTGATCTTGAAGTTAAAAATGAACTTAAAAAAATTGCAGATACTGCTGCCATTTCGGTTTTTGGTGTGAATCTAAAAAATCTTCTTCTTCAACCTTACCTTGGCTCCAAAGCCGTTCTAGGAATTGACCCTGGGATTCGTACGGGCTGTAAACTTGTTATCATTGATGACACAGGTAAGTTTGTGGGTGATCACGTGGTTTATCCTCATGAACCTAAAAATGATAAAGTGGGTGCCGCTCAGATCATTACAAAAATGATCGAAATGTTTAAAGTGGAGTACATCGCCATCGGTAACGGGACTTTCGGTAGAGAGACTCTCGATTTTGTTGAATCTCATATCGCTCAAGTGCGTGACGGGAAAGTTAAGGCGACAATGATTTCTGAGGCCGGTGCTTCTATCTACTCCGCTTCTGATATCGCAAGAGAAGAATTCCCTGATAAAGACGTGACCGTTAGAGGAGCGATCTCAATCGCAAGACGCTTCCAGGATCCACTCGCAGAACTTGTGAAAATTGATCCAAAGTCCATCGGTGTAGGTCAGTACCAGCACGACGTGAATCAAGTTCAGTTAAAAAATAACCTTGAGGCCGTAGTTGAATCTTGCGTGAACTTTGTGGGAGTTGATCTCAACACTGCTTCTGCTCCCCTTCTTTCTTACGTTTCAGGCATTGGCTCTACTGTTGCTCAAAACGTCGTGAAATATCGTGATGCTAACAAGGGCTTTAAGTCTCGTGCGGAACTTTTAAAAGTTCCGAGATTTTCGCAAAAAGTTTTCGAGCAATCGGCTGGATTTTTAAGAATCTATAATGGCCCTCATGCCTTAGATGGAACGTTTATTCACCCTGAAAGATACCCAGTTCTTGAAGAATGGGTGAAGGCAAAGAAAAAAGGCCTAAAGGATCTCTTAACTGATGAATCTCTACAAAATGAACTCGCTACTGATAAAGCTCTGAAAGAAAAAATTGGAGAGATGACTCTCACTGATATTGTGAAGTGCCTTAAGGCCCCTTCTCAAGATCCACGTACAGCATTTAAATCTGTTGAGTTTACAAAAGGAATCTCAGATCTAAAGGATCTAAAAATCGGTCAGTGGTACCAGGGTGTTGTGACTAACATCACCATGTTTGGTGCCTTTGTTGATATTGGTATTAAAGAAAATGGTCTACTTCATATTTCTGAGATGAGTGACCGTTTTGTAGAAAATGCTATGGATGAACTTAAAGTCGGTCAGGAACTAAAAGTGAGAGTCCTAGGGATTGATATGGATCGCCGAAGGATCTCTCTTTCTTGTAAGTCGGACTCACAAACTGAAGGCATTACAGGTACTGGTAGTGGAGCATCTCCAAGAAAAGGTGGAGGCAATCGTCCATCGCCTCAACCTCAGATGCAGTCG
>CAMAYW010000214.1 GCA_945862475.1 Bacteriovorax stolpii | reverse complement strand
CACACGGTAGAAGTTCTTTATCAGCTCCAGTGATCGCCTCATAACAGTACCCTTCTGAGACAGAAGACTCACCTTGAGAAGAAAAGGCCACACCTTTGTGGTTGTATGTCTTCATGGCCCGAGCGACCCCGACGGCATGTAGGATATGGTTACCGGTACAAGATGAAACGTTATGAATGTTCCATTCTGGTTTCGCAAAGTGATTGGACATGTGTCTTCCACCTGACGCCAAGTCTGTAGCTTTCGAGATCCCGTTTAAAATGAGCTCTTCAGCTGTTAAACCAGCCGAGAGGGCCGTGAGCATATCTCTGTAATATGGGAATAGGTGATCTGTTTTCTTATCGAAGACTTGGCCGATCGCTAACTGAATAGCATCGTGTCCAGCATACGGTGCATGGTATGACCACCCAAGGGCTTGCTTCAAATAGTTTGGCGCACGCTCATCTACCATTCTTCCGAGAATCATAAGGTGTAACCAACTCCCAAGAGTTTTCTTGTCAGTTTTCTTGATGTCGTGATGTTTCACGATCTTCATCGTCATAATAGCTCCCACGTAAACGTGAACTAATTTAATAAATTTTGAGGTGTGAACGGTATCACAAGTGGTTTGAATCAGGCAATCAAAGGAGATTCAAATAACGCTAAACAAGGGCCAATCAATAACCCAAAAACGCAACGCCCCATTCCCTAAATTCGATTTCACGCTTAATTTTTGTGTCAGGCCTGATTTCTGAAGGATCTTTAGTTGGAAAAGGAATGTCCGATCCCTTAGAGGCGTCCAATTCATCTTTGTGCGGCACTAGTACATAAAGGGCCCTCACAAAAATGTGCTGATCAACATCAATTGCAACAGGAAGTGCAGGATCGAGTTGAGCATTATATTGAGGGTAAATACAATAGTAAGAGTAATCTGGAATTTTCACTCTCCAGTGCTCCTCAAAATCCTGAATCGAGAGAGCTGAAAATTTCATTTCTTTTAAATCTTTTAGCATCCAATCAATAGCTTCATTTCTCGTGGTGCATACGCCTTTTTCAAATTGCATTTTCTCTTTAGGTAGTCTTATGTCATAAAATAAATAATCGTAGGCAATTTCATCGACCTCAAATTTATCACTCCCGATAAGCTTTCCACTCCAAATTTGAGATTTTGGAAGTAAGGGAGTTGTTGCTAAAAAGCTTAGTTTTTCCGTTGAAGAAAATTTGAAATTAAATTTTTTATTCTTATGAATAGAATCAACATAGACATTTGGTTTCGCTGCAAAAATTTGACCATTGCCTGGATAATGATGTTGCTGGATCCCTGGATAATTCCATGGACCTGGGTAATGCATGTTTGGGTAATGCATATTTCCCTGATAGGCCCACCATGGTTGATAATTCGGTTGGTACAATTGGTATGGAAAGTAAGAAAATGGGTTTTGGGGCATGGGCGAAAGTGGCCCAAAGCAACCTTGGGGCATCATAGGTTCAGAGTTAAATCGAGGTACACATTGGGTACCAATCGTCTGAGTCCAAACCCGCATCATTCCCATTGGACAATCCATCATTGAACTTGCTTTGGAGTGGAAACTAAAAAGGATGAAAAAAAATAATAATTTTTTCATTTTTTCTCCAATTTCACAGCGAGATGGGGATCCGACCCTTTTACACTGAATCTTTTAAAAAACTCACACCCTGCTTCATCGGAAGCACGAACTTGGTAATCACCAGGCCTTACATTAAATTTAAATGTCCCACCAATGGGAACCAAGGTGTGCATCAAGAGAAGTCGTTCTTTGTAGTTATCCTTATCATAGGAGAGCCAAATCATAGCCTTCTGCGAGCAGTCCTTTTGGGACTCAACTTTACCCGATATGAATCTTTCCGTTTGAGCGGATAAGGAATTATTGGAGATGAGAAATAATAAAAGGAGAAACTTCATAAGTATTAATATCGGAAAAAAGTGTGATGAATTTTAACTCGAAAAATTAACCGACTCTAAGCGTCGGCTAACTAATCAGAGCTTTCTCTTGATTAACTTCAAGTCTTCGTCATAAACTGCCGAAAAATCATTATCTTAATTACATATTTGGAGCGGACATGGCCAAGACAGTAGCCGATGGATTTTTTAATGATCCACGTTTAGTAGAAGCTAAAAAACTTATCACTGAAGCACTTGGTGAGCATTCATCAAAAATCACTGGAGTTAAACCGGGTAATCCCGAACTTAAAGAATCCTATGATGCCCTTCTAAAAAAGATGGCGGATTATCGTGGTGGTGCACTTTTCTACAATTACCTTGGATCTGGAATCGGTAATGGCCCCTTTGTGGAACTCGCTGATGGGTCAGTAAAATATGATTTCATTACAGGTATTGGTGTTCACTATATGGGACACTCTCACCCAGGTGTAATCAATGCTCAAATTAATGGAGCTATTTCAAACACGGTGATGAACGGTCACCTTCAACAAAACACAGATACAGCGGCTCTTCTGGAGCTTATTTCAAAAGAAGCTTGTAAGTATGGGTCTGCTGTTAAAAATGTTTTCTTATCGACATCTGGGGCAATGGCCAATGAAAATGCCTTTAAAATCATTTTCCAAAAACGTTTCCCTGCCAATCGATTCTTTGCGTTTGAGAAATGTTTCGCAGGAAGAACACTTGGAATGGCCTGGGTCACTGATAAAGCAGCTTACCGCCAAGGTTTACCAAAAACTCTCGATGTTGATTACATTCCATTCTATTGTGAATCGGATCATCAAGGGTCGATTGATCTTGCCGTCAATGCGATGAAAAAATACATCACTCGTTTTCCTGGTCAGCACGCAGGGTTTGTGATGGAAGTGATTCAAGGTGAAAACGGATCTTGGGTTGGGAATACAGAATATTTCGAGGCCCTCATTAAGGTTTGTAAGGATAATAATATCTCAGTCTTTATTGATGAAGTGCAAAGCTTCGCTAGAACGAGTGAGCTATTTGCGTTTCAATATTTTAAACTCGATAAGCATGCTGATGTTGTCGCCGTAGGTAAGAACTCTCAAGTGTGTGCGACTCTTTTCACTGATGATCACAAACCAAAACCCGGTCTTATGTCTCAGACCTTTACTGGGTCAGCAGCGCAAATAGCTGCTTCTTACTACGTGATTCATTCTATTGTTAACGGTGGCTACCTTGGAGAGAATGGAAAAATTCAAAAGCTTCACGCAAAATTTAAATCGAACCTAGAAAAAATTTCAAAAAAACATCCTGAAAAACTTAAAGGTCCTTTTGGTATTGGAGCGATGGTGGCGATGTCCGTCTTTAATGGTGATGAAGCGAAATCAAAGGCTTTCACGATTAAACTATTTGAAAACGGTGTGCTCTCGTTTATGGCCGGTGGCCATCCAACAACGCGCGTGCGTTTTTTAATGCCTGTTATGGTGACTGAAGAAAAGCACATCGATGAGGTATGTGAGATTATTGATAAAACCCTAAGCGAGATGAACTAAACATGTTTATTATCCGCCCAATTGAACAAAAGGATCTGGAAGGTCTCATGGAGCTCCTCGAGAAATCGGGTCATGGTCTCACGTCTCTTCCAAAGGATCCTGAAGTTTTAAAAAAGCGGATAAGAATGTCAGAGAGAAGTTTTCTTCACCGAGAAGATGGTCCAGGAGGAGAAGATTATCTTTTCGTCATGGAAGAGTTATTCACGGGAAAAATTGTTGGGGTGTGTGCCATCATTTCTAAAATTGGTGGATTCCAACCTTATTACTTTTACCGTTTAGAAAAGACTCATCATGAATCTAAAAGTATTCATGTAAAAAATGATGTTACATCCCTTCATTTTCACTTTATCCATAATGGGCCGGCAGAAATCTGCTCCCTTTACCTACATCCAGATTTTAGAAATTCTCAGAATGGTAGATTTCTCTCTCTGTCTCGATTTCTCTTTATGGCGGAGAATCGAAAATTCTTTGAGGATCAGGTGATTGCTGAAATGCGAGGTATGGTCAATGACTCAGGACACTCGCCTTTCTGGGATGCGGTCGGAAAAAACTTCTTTAAAATAGATTTTCCAACTGCTGACTATCTCTATGTTAAAAATAAACGTTTTATCGAAGAGATGATGCCTAAATATCCAATCATTACGAATCTTCTCCCTGAAGACGCTCAGTTCGTTGTTGGTAAAGTTCACCCAAATACTGAGCCAGCTAAAAAAATTCTTGAACAAGAAGGATTTAAATTTTCTGGGCTTGTTGGAATATTTGAACCGGGGCCAGTATTAATTGCAGACGTAGATAACATTCGCGCTATTAAAGAGAGTGTTGTTGGTGAGATTAAAGAGATTTCAGATAAAAATCTTAAATCTGAAGTTTATATCATCTCAAGGACTTCTGGGAATTTTCGTTCTGCCCTTGGTAGTATCGTAAAACTTAAAACTGGTGGATACAAAATTGATGGCGTGACTGCGGCGGCACTAAAACTTCGCCTAGGTGATAAAATTCGTTTTGTTTCATTTAGACCAAAGACAACTGCAAAGAAAAAGACATCAAAGAAAAAATGATCTCGCCTCACTTATGTGAGACGAGATTCTAAGTCTTATTGACCTCGACTTGTACTTTCAAAAATCTTATCTGCGGAAGCTGCAACAAACCCCTGATAGAGTTCGCCACTTTTCATCGGGTAGCGTTTAGCAAATTCGTAGTAACAAGCTGGAATAGACATTTTTCCGTCTGAAAAATCGACTTCAATATTATTAGCAAGAGTTGATGACTGTTCAAGACAAACGTCTTTAGAGCCTTTAATTTCTCCGCCACTTGAATTTAATTTGAAGCCTTTATCCTTTAAATAATTATTCAAAAATGTAATGTCGCTGAATTTTTTAAGAATATTTATAAACACAGTAAAGTGATTGGGTCTATAGCCGAAGGCTGCAACCCAAGCAGCATAGTCGCTCTCTTTTAAAAGATCATTGTATGTTTTCGTTGATACACTCCAAGGTCTTCCAATTGAAGTGAAATCGAATTGATTCTCCATACCCGCAGGCATCTGAGCAATAAGACCGTTAATCGTTTCTCTTAAAGATGTAGAGAATTCTTCGAGCTT
>CAMAYW010000213.1 GCA_945862475.1 Bacteriovorax stolpii | reverse complement strand
AGTTTATCGGCCCACTTAGAAAGCTCAATATGAAGAACTGTTGAGCCGACTTTTAGTTCAGAGGGTCTAAAATCATCTAGGGGTAAGTAAACAGTTTCAACCCCAATATAACGAAATGTTTCTGGTCTTATAAATTCAAGAGCACCACGGGTGAGGATGACTTTGACCTGATGACCGTTTTTTACGATAAGTCTTGCGACATCAAATGTTTTATAACTTGCTACTGATCCAGTAATACCCAATAAAATCTTCATAAAATTTCTATCTGTGTCGTCATCCAAAAGTGAAGTGCCGAGTGTATCAAATGGGGGTGTGTCTCCACAACCATGGTCTTCTTTTCATTCTCAAAGAAGGACTCCCAACTACTTGAACCTCCGCCCGTGATAAGTATTTTTTTTATTTGATTATCAGTAATAAGCATCTTGGCCAGTGCAGCAAATGCAGCATAACTTCCAACCATGGCCTCTTTTGTCTCATGGGGAAGGCCCGCCTGAGTGCCAAAATTGAGTTTTACATCTTTTAATCGCTCCCCATTTTGATAGGTCTCAAAATAAGAATGAATACCTGGGATGATGTAACCTCCCATAAAGCCTTCTTCTGTCACCACATCCATCGTCACAAATGTGCCAGCATCGATGATGAGAGTAGGTGTTTTCTCTTTTTTATAAGAAAAATAAGCTTCGATAAGCCTGTCTTCACCAAGTGTCTCTTTATAGTGAACCGGCATCCCAGCAAAGCGAGAGCCTTTCCAGTAATCCTTAACTCTTGTGACTAAAAAACCTTGCTCTTGGAGTTTGGTTATTTCTTCTTGTCTCGATTTTACTTCGCATAAAACGACACTCGTATTATCCGCATTCATTCCTAGTTGGTTGAGGTAAATTTGAAGTTCAGGAAGTGGAACAACTTTCAGTAAACTCCATTGTCCGCTTTGTTTTTGAAAGAGTCCGGCGTGTGGATGAGAATTTCCAAAATCGAGAGTTATCAATCCTTGCATCTTACTGCCTTTGATCTTTTAAGTACTTCTCAATAAGAACTTTCTTCATTTCATAAAGATCAGCAATCGGAGTACAAAACTTTGGTGGAATTTTTGGACCTAATTTTAATAAATCATTAATCACAAGAACTTGTCCGTCGGTTTTATGTCCGGAACCTATTCCAATCGTGGGAATTTTTAACTCCCGCGAGATTTGTGTCGCTACAGATTCCTCAACCATTTCAAGTACGATTGAAAAGCAGCCTGCGTTTTGAAGGGCCAGTGCTTCTTTCATTAGTCTATCGGCATCAGTTTCATTCTTACCATGAGTGAAGTATCCACCAAGTTGATGAACTGATTGGGGAGTAAGTCCAATATGTCCCATCACGGGAATTCCAGTTTGAGTCAAACGCTCAATGAGCTTTAATTGATAAGGAAATGCCCCTTCAAGTTTAATCGCTTCACATTTTGTTGATTGAAATAATTTTGTCGCAGACTTGAGTCCTTGATGAACAGTAGAGTATGAGCCGAAAGGTAGATCGAGAATAAGAAATTTATCAGGAGCTCCACGACGAACGGCCTTACCAAAGATTTCCATTTCAAATAGGCTCACTTCAACAGTAGTGTCATAGCCTAGAACGACATTCCCAAGAGAGTCTCCCACTAGGATCATATCAAGATCAGTTTGATTCAACAGGCTTGCCGTTTGGAAATCATAACAAGTCAGGACTTGAATATTTTTTTGTTTTAATTTTTTTATATCTCTTACATTAAGTTTTTTCATCGATTTTCCTGCTGGATTTTTTCAAAAGTTTTTTGCAAAGGAGATTCTTCCCAGCGAAGTTTAATTCTTGATCTCAAATCTTCTACATTCGTTTCATCAATTTCTTTGTGAAAAGATTGGTTCTGAATGTCAGTGAGAAGACTTTTGAGATTATCTTGAAAGTCTTTTGTGAATAATTTGTGATAGCCTTTTTCTGAACCGATGAGGGCATTTGGGCTAATGAGATCAAAAAAACTTTTCGGTCCAACCTCTACCATTGCATTAACGATTAATTTTAATTCGTGCCAACACTCAAAGTAGGCGAGCTCTGGCTCTATACCTTTGTCCGTCAGATCCCTAAACATTTCAGATGCGGCGTAGGGAATAAGTGAACACAGTAGTCCCTGTTCAGAATAAAGATCGGCTTGGGTTTCATTTTTGATACTCGTTTTATAAGGTCCTAAGTTGATACCAAGAGCTTTGGAGAAGCTCTCCATCCATTGTAAAAATAGTTCTTCATCTTGCTTTAGATTTTCTGTTGAAAAAACGGCACCGAGTTTTCCTTTGGTGAGATATTGAGATCTCAGCTCAGTCCCAATCGACTTGGGAGCAAAAAGAACGTGGTTCAAATTCGGGAAGAGTGAAGTTAGGTGGTTTTTTAAAAGAGAGTAACCATGGGCATATAAAATGATCGAACCCGATCTGAATTGGTTGCCGTACTGTTGAAGAAAATTTGCATGGGAATGATCAGGAATAAGAAGAGCAAAATATTGGTCTTGGTAAAATTCCTCCGAACCAATCTCAATTGTTTCAAGACCAAGACTTATCGCATGACTGTAAGAGGCATTTTTGCCTCTTAAAGCAATTCTCACTGGAAAACGGGAATCTTTGAGGTTTTGGGCCCAAGCACGTGCTTGATTACCGAAACCAATGATTGTTAGTCGCATCATAAAATTGGGGTGTTTGAAACTCTTGAATCAAGCTATCATGTTTATGTCAGACTTGGCCAAATTTAAAGGGGAATCGTGACCGAGAATAATAACCGGGCCTTCATGTATGGTGAGTCCGTTTTTACTACGATGAGAATGGTAGATGGGTCGCTTTTAGACTGGGATCTCCATTTTGACAGGCTCAAAAAAGGGGTCGAGTTTTTATATGGACCTTTCTCTGACGGGGAGGATTGGACCTACAAGCTTAGAAATCGTTTGGACGTCAAATTTGCCGACCTTACCGGTGATAAAGTCATTAGACTTTCAGTTTATAGGGAACAATCAAGGGGACTTATTCGAACGGGATTAATTTCTGTAACGGATTTAAGAATTCATCTTTCTCATGAACCTCTCGATCAGTCGAGGTACTTCAATAAAACAATTAAACTTCGAACCTGCCCAGCTCCTGTTAGACCCCATTGGTGGCCATCATACTTAAAAGCAGGAAATTATCTTGAAACGATCCTGGCGCAAAAAATGTATTTAAGGCCTGGTGATGATGATATTTTATTCTTATCTCAAGATGATACGATTTTAGAATCATCTGTGGCGAATATTTTTGTCGTAAAGCACGACAAAATCTATACTGCTCCCTTAGGCCCCAATGTTCTGGATGGGGTTATGAGAAAAAAAGTGATTCAATCTGCTGCCACTATTTTTCAAGATGTAGATGAGACGGAAACGACGATCGAGCAGTTATTTAAAGCAGATGCGGTTTTTGGTTGTAATTCCATCCGAGGACTATTTCTCGTTGATAAAATTGATGATCATGAAATGAATGTGAGTGAACTTTTTGAAGAAAAAATCCAGCGTTTAAAGAGCAAGGTTTTCTTATGAAACAATTAGAGGTATTTTGCCCAACCTGCAAAAAAAAATTTAATTACTATAGTTCAAATTTTAGACCATTCTGTGGTGAAAAATGTCGCTTGATCGATTTAGGATTATGGCTAACAGAGTCCTACACAGTTCCAGTTGAAAAATTAACGATTGAAGAACAAATAACATTAGAGCAACTTTCCAATGAAAAAAACTCAGACCAAGAAGACGATTAAAAAGTCGGAACTTAACTTACAAGTCGTTTTGAATCAAATGATTCAATGGTCTTTTGAGTGTGGTGAAATCCTCAATAAGCATTTGATAGAATCTTATCATTCTCCTCTTAAAATTATTGATAAAGGTAAAGAAGGAGTTGCAACTGAAGCTGATATTTTGTCAGAAAAATTTGTGATGGGAAAAATTAAAAAAAATTATCCTGATCACAGAATTTTATCCGAAGAAGATGCTTTTGCTCGCGAGCTCAAGCTTGAGGGAGCAAAGTCACAAGAATACCTCTGGTTGATCGATCCATTGGATGGGACAAATAATTACTATAACCGAGTGCCTTTTTTTGGAGTGAGCCTCGCGCTCAATCGAGGATCGACGACCATCGTTGGTGTTGTCTACAACCCTGTAAATTGCGAACTTTTTTATGCCGTTAAAGGACAGGGTGCCTTCATGGTCAGGCTAATAGGCTCCCAAGAAGTAAGAATTAAACTAAGAAAAAACAAAATTAAAAAGAGTTTCAAAGAAGCTCTTTTATCGGCCAATCTAACAAGTAAAAGAGTAGAGAAGGATCTTTTAAAAGAATTTCCCGAAGTTCGAGCGATGAGAAGATTTGGAAGTGCTGCTCTCGAAATGAGTTATGTTGCTGCTGGAATGCTCGATGCTTATTGGGAGCACCGGCTTCAGCCCTGGGATATGGGGGCAGCTGGGCTTATTTGCCTTGAAGCTGGTGTGAAAATATCAGGTATTGATGGTGCTGATTACAATCCTTTTAATTCCTCTGTTCTATGTGCAGGGGAGGCGCTTTATGGCCCTCTTTTGGGCATTCTGAATAAGAAGTAACCAATTGTTTACTTTGACATAAATTCCTCTGACCTAGATAATATTCTAAGCAGTTAAAAATTTTGGGAACTATATCCATGGAGGGGTAGGTGCTCGATACAGTGATTAATTATTTGGATAAATTTGGGCCAGAGATCCTTGTGATTCAATTTGGCCTCTTAGTGATTCTGAGCACACTTTTCCTTTGGTTATGGTTTTCTAATCGAAGAAAGTATCACAACCTAAAGCATGCCATTCCTGCCAATGTGGTCAAAAGCTATCTCGATTCCATTATTCAAAATTCAACTTCTTTGAAGTCCTCTCTTTTTAGAGGTGGAGGAACAGATATTAATGGTGTTCCTTCCGTCATGCCTCTTTCTCATTTAGTTGGTGGAGATTCACTTGGGCTCAGCGGAGCTCCCTCTACAGCATTAATGGAAGAGATTAATCAAAAGAAGGCGATGATCGCATCTCTTGAGGCACAAATTACGTCCTATCTCTCTTC
>CAMAYW010000212.1 GCA_945862475.1 Bacteriovorax stolpii | reverse complement strand
CCTCCGAGTGAATGGAGCCATTGTCACATGAAATGGGATCTAAAATCGGCCGATACGTAACAACAGGGACTTAGCCCCTGCGGTCACTTGAATTGAAAAATTTAATTAAAAGTTTTGCCAGAATTAGTTGGCGATGAGTTCGTAGTGTTCTTCTTCCATGAACGCTTCAGGTGAATTTAGCCACTCTTGGTATTCTTCTAGATCCAAGATTTCATCTCTGAAGATGACAACTCTCCAGTTCGCCTGGTTTTGATCTAAAACCATTTCAAAATCCTTCTCTAGGAGCCTTTCTTGTATTGTCGTAGGGAGAGAATCAAATGAAGTATGACCTTCAAGTCTTAGGATCTTCTTATTCTTCATGATGTAGTAGTGTGGACTCATGAATTCACCCTCCTGGCAGAAGAAAGAAACTAATCATTAGTTTCCCTTATCTAAGATGGTTTCATGGATTAATGGACTTCACAATATCCTATATGAAATTATTTTATGAAATGAACTTACAATCAAAGATCATCCGCATTTAATACTCAACTTTTTGCCCCCACTTGAGAGCAACTTGTCTCTATTTGAGGTCACACTGACACTGAATCTGTCGAATTCGACGGTAAATTTCTGAAACTATGAACTCTTCGTATTGGCATCAAAAGTGCTTAGGTATTACTCATAAGAGAATTCCCGCCAGGATGGTAGGAACAATCTTGAAGCCATTAAATTCTTTTTGTATGTGTCTCATGGAAGCGAGCGGTGAGAGACCAAGGTGCGGTCCCGCCTGGTTCAAGGAAGAACCAATTTTGTTAAAGTTTCAAGCTTGAACAGTCAGCATTAAAACGAGAGGAGGCACAAGTGAGTCCTGTCGCATTTTTCTTCTTAAGTGAGTAGAGGAAGAAATCATCACAGTAGAATTGAAGAATATCCTTCGATAACTTTTTCCCTTTAATTTTTGCGACTAAATCATCAGCACAAAATTTATAATCGTCTTGACCAAGTGGTGCAGGAGAGCCTAACAACTCTTTCAATGGCCCTTTGTCTAAAGTGATACAATCACCATAGCAAAATGTACCTTTTAAAATATTTCTACAACCTTTTGGCATAACATATTTTTTACCACCGTGCCTGACTTGTTTAATGTCGTGCCAACTGGTTTTAATTTCCAAATCCTCAGACGCACCTTGATGTGAAGAAATAGATTTCTTTGCCTTAATTGTCTTCTCGAAAGGAGAAAAAACTTCTTTTGTTGAAGGGGAGCACCCAAGTTTTGAGTCTAGTTTCCATTCTCCACTAGTGATTTCAGGCTGAGTGAAAGTTGATATATTTTTAAGACCTGAGCATTTCTTTTGAGCGATTTTTAAACAACTTTCTCCAGACCACATTTGTAATGTTGTCGTTAGACTCGCCCATAAATTCCCATCGCCTGCTTGCATTTGAAGTTCTTCTGTACTGAAGTTTTGGACGACTTTTTCCTCTACGAGGTTTGAATTTAGACACGAAAAACGGCATTTGAGAGTGGCTTCAAATCCACTCTCCTCCTTATAGCTATTTTTTCCTTGGCAGTGATTTTGATTGATAGGGGAATTGATTTCATCCTGATCTTCAAGATTTTTTTTCAAAACCAATTGTGGCATCAAGTAATCTTGTGCCCAAAGATGATTGATTAAGAAGAGCATAAAAAAGACAAAATTCATTACCATAAATAGAGACTACAATTGAGTCCCATTAATTCCAAGTCCTTTCCTGAAAGAGTGTCAAATTGACCATGAGAAGAGGCCACCGAGGGTACTCATCTTGTCACCATCTGACTTATGATAGAGCTAAGTAATTGATTGGTGGATCTTTTAAGGTTGGCACGAAAGGTGCTTTAGTATTTTACAACAGGGCCGCTAGGATGGTGGCACTAGGGAAGTTCAGGATGAAGTCAAGCCAACAAGGAGAGAGATCAAATGGAAATGATTTTTGTATTAGGTGGATTAATGTCGATGATGTTTACAAGCCTAGTCCTCCAGTATTCATCTTTTAAAAGAGTGAAAGTGGGCATCAAATAAGAGGCCCCATGATGGGGCCTCTGAAAAAACTAATCCAATATTTCATCAGTGAGTAAATCCTCGAAAAATGCACCATAGGTTCTTGTCTGATTCAGGAGATGGATTTCCAGAATCCAGGCATTAGGAACGATCACTTCATCCATTTCAGGTAGACCACCCTTAAAATGAATGTGATGAGGAAAATCCCCAATCCGGTGACCATCGTTTCCTAAATTTAAAATATACCCATAGTGTTCTGCTCGTTCACTAGCGTAATCATAAAGCTCTTCACCACTAACTCGATTTATAGTCCAGTAGTTCAAAACTTCATCGAATATTTTTTTTGAAGTGTAAGCAATGTTTTTTTCTTCGTAGATCTCTCCTACTGTAAAAGTTTCACCGTAGTCAGCTTCATGCCCATCAATAACTGGTCCGATATCAATAAAGAAAATGTCTTCCTCTTGGAGAGTGTAGGGTGCACTTTGATCTTTAAAATTACAGATGGTATTGGGTCCAAAACGAATTTTAGGTGGGTGCCATTGTTTTTCGATAGGATATTTAGAGCAGATACTTTTATAAAGCACATGGGCTTCGTCTTCAGTCATGCCCGGCCTAATCATGGAAGAGAGTTCATAAGTGATTTCACGAGCGATGTTTCTCGCTTGAATTAATTTTTCAAGCGAGAAATTTCCACCAAAATCTTGTATACCCATTAGATGTTAGATTTTACGAGGTCTGAAGCACGCTTCCCATCAAATCGACCTTTGATTTGGGGTTGAAGTTCTTTCATGATTGCTCCCATATCTTTTGCACCCTTGGACTTAATATCCTGAATAAGAGCAACCACTTCTGATTCTTCCATTGCCTTAGGTAAATAGGCCTTCACAACATCGAGTTCTTTGACTATTTTATCATAAGCTGGTGTTCCAGCTTGGTATAACTCTAGTGAATCTTGAAGACGCTTGGCGTGTCCCACAGTGATTGTGAGCTCATCAGTTGGTTTTGCCGCCGTATTGTTTTTTATGAATTCGGCTTTTAGCATTCTAAGTGCATCTAGGCGCTCTTGTTGTTTCGCCTTCATGGCCTCTTTAATATCGTTATTTACTTGATCCATCATTGACATAAATACCTTACCTTTTCATATTTTCTATATGGAGTTCTAGAGTCATATCTTTATGTGTTTTTAAAAATTGATAAAGAGTTTGAAGGTCATCAATACTTTTACTCTCGAGTCTAAATTTCTCATCCATGTATTGAGACTTACCCTTAAACCCTGATTCTTTTATGAGGCGATTGACTAGTTTTTGCGCGTCTTTATCAAATCCAGTTGTAAGAGTGAGTGTCAACTTTTTAGCTTTTAATCCAGAGTTTTCAATTGGTGACTCTTTCATTCCACGAAATCCAATTCCACGCTTACCCATATTTGTTCTTAAGATATCGAGCACTGTTTTGACTTTCATTTCATCTTCAGCGCGAATTTCAATAAGTTTATCTTTCTCTTTGTATTCTGCTTTTGCTTCAGAGCCTTTAAAATCAAAGCGACCACTAATCACTTTTTCAGTGTTCTTTAGAGCATTATGAAGCTCCATTTCATCTATTCTTGAAACTAAATCAAATGACGCCATAAAAATTCCTTATCGTATTTGTCCTTGTCCATTGACAATAAATCGAGTTGTTGTCATTTCCCTTGCACCCATAGGCCCATACGAATGGAGTTTTGAAGTTGAGATACCAAGTTCAGCACCAAGTCCTAGTTCTCCTCCATCATTGAAGCGAGTTGAAGCATTAACGATGATAGCGGAGGCATCTAGGCCATTCTTAAAATCTTGTATAACAGTTGGATCCTTGGCAAGAATAGCTTCAGTATGGTGGGAACTGTGCTTTTGAATGTGAGTAATTGCCTCGGTTTCATTTGAGACTATCTTAACAGAAATGATTTTATCTAAATACTCCGTTTGATAATCTTCTTCAGAGGCGTTTTTAACATCAGGGAATAGTCTTTGAGACTTTTGGCATCCTCTTATTTCGACATTATTTTTAAATAGAGTTTCTAGAATATTTTTATTGTCTGGATATTTTTCATGCAAAATGAGGGACTCTAGAGCATTACAAACTCCGGGCCTTTGAGTTTTTGCGTTTAAAATAATAGGAACAACAATATTAGGGTCAGCATCCTGATGAACGTAAAGGTGACAGAGCCCTTTGTCGTGGGCGACGACCGGCATCGTTGCATTTTTTTTCACAAATTCCACAAGGGAGCTTCCTCCTCTTGGGACCATGAGATCAATATATTGATGAAGCGTTAATATCTCTTTTACATCTTCTCTTGTTTCTATGAGTGACACACTTCCTTGCGGAAGAATTCTTTCGATCGCTTGAGAAATAATTTCAAAAAGTTTTTTGTTTGTGAAATGAGCTTCTTTCCCACCTTTTAAAATGATGGCATTTCCAGATTTGATCGCAAGAGCTGCTCCATCGATGATCACATTAGGTCTAGACTCAAAGATCATCCCAATAACTCCGATTGGAATTCTTTGTTTTTGAATGACCAGTCCATTTGGACGAGAGTACTGCTCAATAATTGTGCCAACAACTTGTTCTTGATCAGCGACTTCTCGACACATCTTTGAAAGTGAGGCAACTGAAGTCTCAGAAAGGCTTAACCGATCGATCATAGCAGTTGAGAGGCCATTCGCCATAGCATCGGCAAGATCTTTTTTATTCTCTTCAAGAATATGTTCAATATTTTTTTCTATCGATTGGGCCATGCTCTCGAGGGCCATATGCCTTTGTTCTTCAGGGAGAGCTTGAAGTTTAGTGGTTGATGATTTTGCTAATCGAGCTATTTCTACTGCATTCATGAGATTTCCTGAAAGTATTGAGACATTCTAACTCTTCGGTGCAAAGACGATAAGGAAGAAGTTATGTTGCCTTGAGTTAAGTGTTCTAATGGTCAGACTTAATCAAAAGATTATCTTTGTGAATAGCAACTTTGGAGTGGGCATTTTCTATTAGTGAAGAAATATCCGACGATTTTTTTCCCTTGATAAGATCCATTTCCCGATAATCGAACTCTGAAATTCCGACAGCTATAATTTTGTTTTTATGCTTCACTTGA
>CAMAYW010000211.1 GCA_945862475.1 Bacteriovorax stolpii | reverse complement strand
CAGGAATTTCAAGAAGATCTTTTTGATTCTTCCAAGGAATAATGATCGTCTCGATTCCCGCTCTCATAGCTGCAAGAGCTTTCTCTTTTATTCCACCTACTGGGAGTACTTTTCCAGTCAGTGTAATTTCACCAGTCATAGCGATGTCCTTACTTACATAAGAATTTGTAAGAAGAGACGTGATAACTGTAGCGAGCGTAATCCCTGCCGATGGCCCATCTTTTGGAATCGCCCCAGCTGGTAGATGAATATGAATTTCATTTTCCTCAAAGAACTTATCGTCAATACCTAGTTCAGAGGCGTGACTTCTGATAAATCCTAAGGCAGCGTGAGCAGACTCTTTCATCACTTCACCAAGCTGACCTGTTAGAGTAATACCTCTTCCCTTCATTTTAGTAGCTTCTATATGGAGAATCTCTCCACCGGCTGCTGTCCAAGCAAGACCAGTTGCTACACCAACTTCATCAAACTCATTTGAGTCCTCATGAGAGTAAACTGGAGGTCCCAAAAGTTCTTCTACTGTTTGTGAGAAGATATGGGTTTTACCATGATGTCCAGATGCGATCTTCTTCGCCACTTTTCTGCAAAGTGCCCCCACTTGTCTTTCAAGATTTCGAAGGCCTGCTTCTCTCGTATAACCAGAGATCACAGATTCAACACCCTCATCATGAAATTCGATATGATCATCGGTGATTCCATGCTCATCCATTTGTTTTGGAATAAGGTATTTTTTAGAAATCTGTACTTTCTCTTCCTGTGTATAACCAGCAAGATTAATAATCTCCATTCTGTCACGTAATGGACCAGGAATCTGTTCCAATACGTTAGCAGTTGCAATGAACATGATTTTTGATAAATCATAATTCATATTAAGATAATTATCTCTAAAAGTGCAGTTCTGCTCGGGATCCAAAACTTCAAGCATTGCTGAAGCTGGGTCGCCTTTAAAATCTGAACCAAGTTTATCAATCTCATCTAGAAGGATAACAGGGTTAATTGTTTTACATTGCTTCATAGCTTGGATGAATCTTCCTGGCATTGCTCCAACGTAAGTTCGTCGGTGACCACGAATTTCAGATTCATCTTTAACACCACCCAATGAGATTCTTACGAATTCACGGCCAGTTGCCTTGGCAATAGATTTACCTAGAGAAGTTTTACCAACACCTGGAGGACCAGAGAAGCAAAGGATTGGCCCTTTAGCAGCTCCACCTTTTAGTGATCTTACAGCAAGATATTCAAGGATTCTTTCTTTAATCTTTTCGAGATCAAAGTGATCTTCATCTAATACATCCTTAGCGAAATTAAGATCCGTTACTTCTTTTGATTCTTCTGACCAAGGAAGATCTACGACCCACTCTAAGTAAGAGCGAAGAATGCTTGCCTCTGAAGAATCTGGATGCATTCTTTCAAGACGACCAAGTTGTTTCATGGCTTCTTTTTCTGAATCATGTGGTAAATGCTTGGCCACTAGCTTTTCACGAAGTTCAGTAAACTCATCATTTTTATCTGATGAATCCTCGCTTAATTCCTGTTTCATGGCCTTGATCTGTTCACGTAAAAAGAATTCTTTTTGATTTTTAGATAAGTCTTCTTTTTGGTTTTTGATTTTTGATTGCTGAGATAAAATTTCAAGTTCTTTCACAAGAATTTGATTAATGTGTCCCAATCGTTCAACAGGATCAAGAACTTCTAAAACTTTTTGTGCATCTGAAACTTTAAGATTTAAGTTTGATGCAATTAAATCTGCAAGTCGACCTGGGTCTTGAATATCTTCAAGGACCATAAGGATGTCTGGTGATAGAACTTTCCCAAGAGAAATGACTTTTTCAAGATTCTCTTTTACTGTCCTCGCCATAGCCTCAATTGTTGAGCTTGATGCTGTTACAGTTTGAGGTTCAACTTTTTCTACTTTAACTTTGTAGAAAGGCTCAGTAGATTCAAATTCTTTAATTCTGGCCTTAGCTAAGCCTTGAATCAGAATTTTAATTCTTCCATCAGGAAGTTTTCTCATCCTCATGATCATTGCTACTGTTCCCATTTCATAAATCTCCGATGGAGTTGGGCTCTCAGCAGTAATATCTTTCTGTGAAGAAAGGAGAATTAATCTGTCTGTGTTGTTAAGTGCTTCCTCGACGGCCTTGATGGATGTCTCTCGACCAACAAAGAGTGGCAGGATCATAAATGGATAAACTACAAGATCTCGAACTGGCAGGAGAGGGAGACTTTCCTTGAATTCAATTGCTTCGCCCTCATAATTCGTAACCATACTTTTACTCCTCTAGCGTATGTCTCTTCCGTGAACATTTCTAAAAGCTAAATCGGGATTTTTACTGAAGCGCTTTAAAGTTATTTGATGTAAAATGAAGAAAAAATTGAAGTTTTTATATTTTTATACATGAATAGTTTGATATGTTTTTTATAGGGAATTCATTTAATTTTTCATCATTTCAAGAAGTTAAAAATAGACGACAAAAAGGTTCGAATTTATGAGTGACTCGATTGGTTTAGTAATACTGGCCGCAGGTAAGGGAACGAGAATGAAAATCGACACACCTAAAGCACTGGCGAAAACAGCAGGGAGGAGTCTCCTCGATTATGTTGTTGATGCTACTATAAAATTTGCTTCAGCCTCTTCTCTAAGAGCGGAAATCGGTCTTGTGGTTGGCCATAAAAAAGAACTCATAGAAGAATGGTTATCTATGCATCCTGCTAAAAATATGCTCAAAACTGCTTGGCAAAGAGAACAGAATGGCACCGCTGATGCACTAAAATCTTGCTTTAATGATCTTCCTCATTTTTGGAATTTTGATTACACACTTGTTGCATGCGCAGATACTCCCATGATTCAAGCTTCTGAATTTGAAGCCCTATTCTTAACTCTCAAATCTAATCCAGAACTTGTTGGGGTAGCCGCAACTTTCGATGCTCACGATCCAAAAGGATACGGTAGGATCGTTCATAGCGAGAAAGGGTTTCATATTGTTGAAGAAAAAGATGCCTCTGAAAAAGAGCGACTTATCACAGAGGTAAATTCTGGATTTTACATCTTAAAAACAAAACACGTGAAAGACGTTTTAGGACTAATTGGAAACAACAATAAATCTGGCGAGTTCTATCTGACAGATCTTTTTCAAGATAAATATCAGGTTAAGGCCGTTAAGTTTCGCTCTGAAATTCCTTTTTTAGGAATTAATACGATGGAGCAACTGGCAGAGGTAACAACTCTTTTAAGAAAAAGAAAATTGAGGCAGCTCATGATTGATGGAGTGGAATTTTTAAATCCTGACTCGGTTCATATTGATGATGAAGTAAAAATCGGAGTCGGTTCAGTTGTTTATCCCAATGTTACCCTTTTAGGAAAAACTGTTATCGGAGAAAAAGTTGTTATTGAATCAGGTGCTTTTATTAAAAACTCGAACATACGTAATGGGTCAGAAATCCTGGCCCATAGTTACCTTGAAGAAGCCGTTGTTCATGAAGATGTAACAATTGGCCCCATGGCACGGTTACGTCCCGGAGCGGATATCGGTGCAGAATCTAAAATTGGAAATTTTGTAGAGGTTAAAAAATCAAAACTTGCTCAAGGGGTGAAGGTTTCACATCTCAGTTATGTCGGCGACGCTGAAATTGGCGAAAATACCAATATTGGCTGCGGATTTATTACTTGCAACTATGATGGAGTTAATAAACACAAGACTAAAATAGGCAGCAATACTTTTATCGGCTCGGACTGCCAAATGGTGGCGCCTATTGAAATTGGCAATGACGCATTCGTAGCAGCAGGGTCAACTATTACCAAAAATGTACCAGATGGAGCATTTGGAATTGCCCGCGGTCAACAGGTAACTAAAGAAGGGGCCGCAAAGAAATTTCTAAAGCGGAAAAAGACCTAAGAAACTCTGCGAAAAACTAGTAAGATCTTCATCGATTTGATAGATTGAAGCCCTTAAAACTTCACTCTCATTTCTGGAGATTTCTATGTGTGGAATCGTGGGTTATTCTGGCCCAAATAATTCTGTTGGCCCAATTATTGAGGGTCTCTCTCGTTTAGAATATCGTGGATACGATTCCGCAGGAATTTGTCTTAAAATCAATAATGAGCTTCAAATTTTAAAAAAAGAAGGGAAGCTTGATAACCTCAAACAACTCATCAGCACTCAAAAACCTTTTTCAAATATTGGAATAGGTCATACTCGCTGGGCGACACACGGGGCGGTTACGACTGACAATGCTCATCCTCATGGAAATGAGATTTTTGCTGTCGTTCATAATGGAATCATTGAAAATGCAGGGAGTTTAAAAAAAGAGCTCCAGGCCGAGGGGTTTCAATTTAAATCTCAAACAGATTCAGAAGTCTTTTTGGTTCTTCTCACAAAGTTTTTTAAACAAGGTCATTCAACACTTAAATCAATTTCAAAAGCTTTTGAGACAATCACTGGAAATTCTGCTTTTGTTATTATGGAAAAGACAACGGATAAGCTCTATGCACTCAAGCGATCCGCACCATTAGTTGTTGGGGAAAATAAAGACCTTCGTGAAGCTTATGTTTCCTCGGATCCATTTGCCCTTGTGGGTTTTGCACCCAAAATATATTTCCCTCAAGATGGAGTCATTTGCGAAGGAACTGTCACTTCAAATGAGGTAAAATTAAATTTTTATGAATTGGATTTGTCCCCTTCAAATCGTTACAAGTTTCAATCAAATTCCATGTCAGTGGATGCGACTTCCAAAGGCCAATATGAGCATTACATGCTTAAAGAAATTCATGAACAACCAGCTCTCATAGATAAATTGGCTGCATACTACATAAAAAATGAAGGGCGTAAGGTTCTAGATGAATTAAAGGGATTTAAGTGCGATGAATGGCATTTAACAGCTTGTGGAACCGCTTGGCACGCTGGACTTGTGATAAAAAACTATTTTGAGCAAATTAATCGTCAGAAAGCGTCTGTCGATATTGCGTCTGAGTTTCGTTACAAAAACCCGATATTGAAAAAGGGAGAGGTGGGTCTTTTCATTTCTCAATCAGGTGAAACAGCAGATACCCTCGCATGTCAGGAACTTTGCAAAGAAAAGGGCATACCAACCTATTCAATTGTAAATGTCGAAGGCTCTACACTTTTTAGAAACGCTGATAAA
>CAMAYW010000210.1 GCA_945862475.1 Bacteriovorax stolpii | reverse complement strand
AAGCAAGCCTTAATTCAATTTCGTTCTTCATTTCCTTTAAAAGAAAATGATCCGTATTATTGGCTCCATCTTGGAAACTGTTATTTCTTAAATGATTCCTGGATAAAAGCTGAATTTTATTATCGTCTCTTTTTAGATGAAAATAAGACTCAAATCATGAAATCAGTCGCTTTGAATAATTTGGGTCTTATTTACCTTAAGTATGAGCAATGGGAAAAGGCTAAAACTTACTTTACTCAATCATCTCAGCTGGCACCTCGGTTCAAAGTCCCAAAATTCAACTTGGCACAGCTTTATCTTCAATTTGGTTATCATGACAAGGCGATTGAGATATTAAATAGTAGCGCTTTTTCTGGCCACAAGGATGTGGATGTTTACTTTTCTTTAGCAAATGCTCATCTCTTTAAAGGTGAATTAGAAAAATCTAAACAATACTTTTCGCTTATACCCAAAGAGCATTTTTCAAGAGAGGACATCGCTGCAACTTATGCCCTTTTTCTTCTGAAATTAGGGTATAATAAGGAAGCCTTTTCTATTATAGATAGAAGAGACCGTTCAAATGTACAAGAAGTTACTGTGATCTCTCAAAAAATTGAAAAGGAACTCCTTCAAAGAATGAAAGAGGAATAATATGAAGACGGCAACACTCACTGGAAATTTTTTATTAAAATGCCTCGATCATCGCTTTGTTGATTGTATCATTTTAGATAAGAAAAAAATGATCATTGGCTCTTCTGAGAAATGCGATATTAAACTGAGTGACAAATCAGTCTCATCTCTTCACGCCTTTATTATGATTCATCAGGATGGCTTTCTTGTAAAGGATCTGTATTCAGAATCAGGTTTATTTTTAAATGGTAAAAGAGTTCACGAGACTTCTGTTTACCCAGGTGACAAGTTAACAATTGGAACATTGAGTTTTGAAGTAGAATTACTCCTTGGGGAAGCACCAGTTTTTAATCCTGATCATGAAATTGATACTGTTGAAATACCTTCTTTTGTTGAGTTACCCGCTAAAGAAGGTCTTACATATGTTGATGGGGAGTACTGCGATATTACTTTTGATGATTCGACCTATAAACCACTAACTGAAATTCCAAAAATTAATGGGATTAAGGATTATGTTGAACTTGATTCTACTGAAGCTCCATTAGAGATTGCACATTCCACAAAAGGAAAGCGTCTTGAGGTAATTAATTTTGTTAACGGAAATATCATCGATGTTTCATATGTTAGTCTCAAAGACGGGGATTATTTTTTAACTTCACAAAAAAAGTCCAAGTTTGAGATAACCTTCCATACGATTAATAAAATGAAGATTTTCTCTGTTAACAACAATTCACTCAAGTTTTTTTCAAATGATTCACTAACGCCTTCAAAAGAATGGTCTCAAATTAACTTGGATACTCCTGTCTTTTTAACTCTTGGAGCTGAGCAGATTTCTTTCAGACTCGTTGATCACACAGTTAAGTGGAGCGGGCTACCTGCTTTTTACAGAGACCGCGATTTCTTTAAGCAAGGTACAAAAATATTTGCCTCTGTTTTCTTACCTTTACTCCTTTTATTATTTGTCACGATTCCTCAGAATCAGGACATAAAAGAGGAAATATCGGTTGTTTATAAATTACCTGAAAAAATGGTGAAACCAACCGATGATCTCGAAAAATCTGATCTTAAGGCAGAAGAAGTCATCACGAAAACAGAAAACACTGGGCATAAGGATACGACCCAACCTAATCAAAAAGTGGAATTTGCACAAGCATCTGCTAATAAAAAAGTTGCAGCAAAGGCCACTGCTCCAACGCCTGCTGCCAAAGTACCAGATGTGGCACCAGTGAAAGCATACGAGTTTAAATCATCTGTGGCGTTTAATTCTCTTGTTGGTGATGCTCCAAAGATTAATGCGCAAGGTTCTTCTGCTAAGAATGCCCTCAAAGATTCGAATTTCAATACAGGCACTTCGGATACTGGTGCCCTTGTTGCGGGTGCTGATATCGGAGTATCGAAGTTTAATGGATCAGATAAAAAGGGAAGCGGATCCTCTTCTTATGGCTCAAGAGGTTTAGCAACAAAATCTGGATTTGATTCTTCTTATTTGGAGCCGAAGACCGTTGTTCTTGGCTCAATGGACCCAGAATTACTTCGTAAAATTTTAAGAGAATACATTCCTCAATTCCGACACTGTTATCAAAAAGAGTTGATTGGTAACTCAGATAAAATTAAGGGTATTATTGATTTGAATTTTACAATTTCATCTGCTGGGAAAGTTTCTAAGTACAATATTAAAGTTAAGGATGCCCAATTTTCTCAAAAGGGGATTGGATGTATGGGAGAAGTCCTCAGCCTTATTGATTTTCCTAAACCAAAAGGAGGAGGACTTGTGGATGTAAGGCAGCCTCTTAATTTCTTTGCAGAGACTGAAAAAATCTAGGCCGCAATAAGAAGATCTCTGTGATCTTTTCGCGGTTGTTGAATTTGTTTTATGTTACTTAATTGCTGGTGATTTTTAATGACTCTTTTTTGTAAGTAGATCTCAATCTTTTTGACCATCTGGGCATTGGTAGAAAATCGAAAAGTTCCCTTATCCCCTGAGAAGGTAGTCCACTCAATCTTTCCGCTAAAAAATAGGAACTTCGGTACCGTTATTTCAAAGTAAGATAATTCACTGATTTTCCACGTGTCTCCAGAATCTTTTTTTGTAAAAACGTTTAACCATGCTCCCTTTAACAATTTAATTTTATCATCATAAATTTCTAGTTTTGATGTCGGGCCTTGGAGAGTGTAGAAAATCAATTTTGCCTCCTGTGAATGGTAGTTTCTTATCGAAAAAAAAATCATAAAACATGAACCGTTTTAAGAAATATTTTTAATTTTTTTGTATTTTAATTTTTTATTTATGCAAGAAAAAATCTAGCTCATTCTGAGCTCATGAGAGGGGATCTTATTTAGTAATTGCACTAAAAGTCCAAATCTCATTAATGATGAATAAGTTTCAAGGAGATAGATTTTGAGCGTCAGTCTAACCAACTGAAATCGGATCCCTTGGGGAAGGCCTCTTTGGATGGTGATGCCTCGACTGGTGGGTAGGTAAA
This sequence comes from Bacteriovorax stolpii, assembly GCA_945862475.1. GTDB lineage: Bacteria > Bdellovibrionota > Bacteriovoracia > Bacteriovoracales > Bacteriovoracaceae > Peredibacter. Next base: position 2,060 of record CAMAYW010000210.1, on the reverse strand, counting down.
TTCTTCCATCGAGATCGCAGATGGCGGCGCCAAAAATATCCGACGGGGATGTTTCGCGGAAATCGTTTGTAAAGTTCATGGATGAACTTAGCCTATGGATGTAAGAATTTGTTAAAATTTAGCCATTTTCCTCGAGAAAATTTATCGGACATTCCACTAAATCTAGTTATAAAAACCGTCAAAAAAATGTCGAAACCACTATATGTAGTTTTTTCTCTTTTCAAATGTCAGATCAACTACTACGCTTAATTTAAGACAGAAAATAACACCACCACACACATCATGAAGAAGGAGCTGGGGTATGAGCACGGAGCCACTACTTAAACAAACGAATGATCGATTTGTACTTTTCCCGATCAAGTATCACGACATCTGGGACATGTATAAAAAGGCCATGGCCTCTTTTTGGACAGCGGAAGAGATTGACCTCTATTCCGACTTAAAAGATTGGGAATCCCTTAATGAGCAGGAGCGTCACTATATTTCGCATGTCCTGGCGTTCTTTTCGGCTTCAGACGGAATTGTGAACGAGAATCTCGCCCTTCGTTTTTATAACGACGTACAGATTCCGGAAGCACGCTCTTTTTATGGTTTTCAGATTGCGATGGAAAACATCCATGCTGAAACCTACGGTCTTCTTATTGATACATATATTAAAGATCCAGCAAAAAAGGATTATCTCTTTAAGGCCATCGATAATATTCCATGTATTAAAAAGAAAGCTGACTGGGCGATGAAGTGGATTTACGGCAATGGATCTTTTGCTGAAAGACTTGTGGCGTTTGCAGCGATTGAAGGAATTTTCTTCTCTGGCTCATTCTGTTCAATCTTCTGGTTAAAGAAGCGCGGCCTTATGCCGGGTCTTACTTTCTCTAACGAGTTGATCTCGAGGGACGAGGGTCTTCACACAGACTTTGCTTGCTTACTTTATAAGAACTACATCTCAGACAAGCCTTCTGAGTCTCGCATACGAGAACTCATTACTGAAGCTTTAGAGATTGAGTGTGAATTTATAACAGAAGCACTTCCTGTTTCTCTTATCGGTATGAATGCCGAGATGATGAAAGAATACATCAAGTTTGTTGCTGATAGATTGATGAGATCTCTTGGTTACGGCGAAATGTACGGCGCTAAAAACCCATTCGACTGGATGGAATTGATTTCAATGCAAGGTAAAACTAATTTCTTTGAAAAGCGAGTTGCTGAATACCAAAAGGCTGGGGTGATGAACTCTACTAAAGAGCCTGCGGGTGCTCAATTTGCTTTTTCAACCGATATGGATTTTTAAGGAGTAGACAATGTTCGTTCAAACACGTTCAGGTAAAAGAGAACCAGTACAATTTGATAAAATCACTCACCGCATTTCACAACTTACTTACGGTTTAGATCAAAAGTATGTTGATTCGATGCAAGTTGCAAAAAGAACGATTAATGGTCTTTTTGATGGGATCACAACTGAAGAATTAGATAATCTTTCAGCTGAGGTCTCGGCTTATATGACGTCTGTTCACCCAGACTATGCTCGACTGGCCGGAAGAATTGCAGTGGCAAATCTTCACCGTTCGACTTCAGATTCTTTCATCGAAACATTTGAAAAACTGTATGGTTATAAAAATGAATTCACTGGTGAACATCAACCACTTATCTCTGAGGAGATTTTTGGATTTGCTAATCAACACAAAGATAGAATCATGAAAGAGATTGCTTACTCTCGTGATTTTGAATTTGATTACTTTGGGTATAAGACTCTTGAAAAATCATATCTTTTAAAAGTGAATGGAAAAATTGTTGAGCGTCCTCAGCATTTATTTATGCGAGTTGCCCTAGGAGTTCAGATTGGAAACATCGAAGAAGCTATTAAAACCTATCATCTTATTTCAGAGGGCTGGTTCACGCACGCTTCTCCGACTCTTTTTAATGCCGGTACTAATAAAGCGCAAATGTCGTCATGCTTCCTGGTAAGCATGAAGGATGATTCGATTGACGGTATTTATGAAACCCTCAAGCAGTGTGCGCTCATTTCTCAATCTGCTGGTGGTATTGGTTTATCAATCCACAAT
>CAMAYW010000209.1 GCA_945862475.1 Bacteriovorax stolpii | reverse complement strand
TTGGACCGCGTTTTGGAGTAGAATTCGCTCAGAAATTTTCCGAACAGTTCGACTCAGGTTATGTCTATAAAGATGAAAGAATTGTCGACTCTTCACTTTCGGCCATCATTAAATTCTAAACCCTATTTGAGTATTTTCCGATAATTAAGTATGGCGATAATTAGAAACGGAAAAATAGCTCGTGAAGAACGAGAGCGTCTTATCATGCTCAATCAAAAATATGAGCAGAGAATTAGCATTGCTAAAATTGGTAAAGTCGCTCTTACCAATAGAGATTACTCAACCGCTATTAGTCGATTTACGGAATACATGAAAATTATGGCAGACGTAAAACAAGTGGGCGACTACTTAGAGTTACGGCCTACTCATTTCGACCCCAAAAAAGAAGTCACCGAAATGCTCATGATGAGCCACGTCTATTTTGAAATGGCGCGGATCTACGATGGCTCACCCAAATTTGCCCAAGAGGCGCAAAAATGTCTAAGTCAGTTTATTGCCTTTACGTCCAACCAGCCTTACCAGATCGTAAACTCGGAAATGTTACGAAAGTATCTAAAAAGAACCGCGTTTAAGAATGAAGAAATGTTTCAAAGCGCTCATAAACAAATCTATATCGAATCAAAAAAATGTTATGTCGTCACTTTTTGCTACGGTGACTCTCACCCAGTGACAAGAGATTTTCGCTTGTTTAAGGATTGGCTCCTGGGCTTTGAAATGGGTCATAGACTTGTGCGATATTATTATCTTTATTCCTCTACTGCCGTCGAAAGATGGGAGCATCATCGCGGGATCAAATTCTTTTCTGTTTTATTCCTAAAACCAATTTTGCTTTTCCTTTCAAAAACCTTTCTACGGGTTATAATGAGAAAATGTTAATCCTGTCGAAATTAATCGTTAAAGAATGGTTTAAAAGTCTCATTGGGGCTGTGACTGTTCTATTTCTTTTGATCTCAACGGCCGATCTCATTAACGGCTTTCTTCAAGGTAAAGATTCTTCAAAAGTTCTTTTGGAATATGCTCTTAAAATGCCTGACCTCATGGGAAAGATGTTTCCTATTTGTTGCCTAGTGGCTTCCTTGTTTTCCCTTAATAAACTAAAAGGTCACTCAGAACTTATTTCTATTTTGGCCGCTGGTTACTCTTATTTTAAAATATATTCACTCATCGCTACATGTGCGCTTACCATTGTCTTTTTACAATTTTTCAATCTAGGGTTCATTGAACCCTTTGCTAATAAAATTAAACGTCAAGAAATCCAGAAAAGCCGACGTTCCGAAGGGAAATACCTCACGCGAAGTTCTATTGAAGGGGGGAGATTTTGGTACAAAACTCCGAGCTATTTTGCTTCGTTTGCTTTTTTTGATCGAAAAACAAATTCCTTTAGTGACCTAGAAATTTATTTTTTCTCCATCAATCACGCCGGTGAAAAAATCATTAAAGCAGCAGAGGCGACATTTTTAAAAGATGGTGAATGGTTACTGAAAGATGTGACGGAAATTTCAAGCCTCGAAAATCAAACCTTTCCTTTAGAGTTAAAAAAACCTCAAACGATTCAAAAGCTTCAAGAAAGGCCAGATGATTTTGGGGAGTTTGAAGCTGACTTAACAACTTTAAATTTTATAAAACTAAAAAACTTTATTTCAAGACTTTCGAAAACTGGACTTAATATCGCCGAGTATAAAATCATTCTTCTTAACAAGATTTTTCTTAGTTTTGCTTGCTTCGTCTTTGCTCTTATTCCCGTTTCATCAATTTTTAATCCCAATCGCAGATCAAGTTCATTTGGTAAGAATGTCGTTCTGACTTTAGTGGTTACTGTTGTCTTTTGGGTCCTTTATAGCTCCTCCGTTGCCTTGGGTAACTCTGGTAAACTTCCCCCAATCCTGGCCACGGGGATCGTTCCTACTCTTTTTTTCAGTTTTGTCTGCTGGAGCTTTTGGAAAAATCGAAAGTTATCGGCCTAAACTCCTCTCGTCGCTTTAGCTCTCCTGTGCTATAAAAGCCCTCATGAATATGGAAAATTATAAGCTTCAGGGTGAAAAACTCCCTATTGTCACTTATCCTGATCCTGTCCTTTCAGCGAAGGCAACTCCTGTCACTGAGTTCGGACCTGATCTTAATAAGTTAATTAAGAACATGCTCTTTACGATGTATCACGCCCCTGGAATTGGACTCGCCGCACCCCAGGTAGGAATAAGCCAAAGAATCTTTGTGCTCGATGTCGACTATGAACGTGAAGTGATCACAAACTCTGAGGGCCGTGATGAGGTCAGGATGTCGGGGTTTAATCCCATGGTGTTTATTAATCCTATCATCACGGGCACCAGTGGAACGACAACTTATGAAGAGGGTTGTCTATCTGTTCCAGGCGTTTATGAAGAGGTGAAAAGATTTCAAACGATTCATGTGAAATACCAAAACCTCAAAGGTGAACATTTAGAATTAGAGGCAGATGATCTTCTCTCGATTTGTCTTCAGCATGAAAATGATCATCTCGATGGAATTGTTTTTATTGAGCGACTAAGTAACCTCAAAAAGAACTTCTATAAAAAGAAAATGAAAAAAGAGAAAGGCACATGAAAAAGTTTCGAGTTGCCTTCTGTGGAACACCTGATTTTTCTGTACCCACTCTTGATTTATTAAGTCATCATCCGCACATTGAATTAGTAAAAGTGATCTCAATGCCCGATCGGCCAGCGGGACGCGGGATGGAGCTTAAGTCACCTGAAGTGATTTCATTTTCAAAAGAAAATAAAATTCCCTTTTTTCAAACAGAGAACATTAATAAAGAACCGGCCATGCTTCATGAGTTAAAATCCTTGAATCTTGATTTCGTCGTGGTTCTCGCGTTTGCTCAGTTCTTGGGTTCTGAAATGCTGAGTCTTGGCAAGATGGGCTGCTTTAACATTCACACTTCGATACTTCCCAAATACCGTGGGGCCGCACCGATCCAGTACGCTCTCATGAATGGTGATACCGAGACGGGTGTCTCGATTCAAAAAATGGTCAAGAAAATGGACGCCGGGGATCTCGTTCACTTTCACACGGTGAAGATTTCTCACACTGAAACGGGTGGCCAGCTTTATACGAGATTAAAGTTTCAAGCAGCTCTTGCCATGAATGATCTCATCCAAAAAATGCTTACGAGTGAATTAACTTATACGCCTCAAGATGAATCTCAAGTTTCATTTGCTCCTACGCTTAAAAAAGAAGATGGGCACTTACTGTTTAAAGAAAAAACAACTGCACAAATTTTAAATCTCATACGCGCACTCGATCCGTGGCCTGGGACTTATTGTTTTCTGAATGGAAAACGTCTGAAGGTTTTAGGAGCTGAGAAGTATCACGGGAAAATGGCTCCAGGAAAATCAGAAAATGATTTGGGCTCCCTGGTTGTTGGCTGTCTTGATGGTGCTCTTAGACTTTCTCTGGTCCAACTTGAGGGAAAAAAGCCTTGCAGTGATAGAGAACTTCTAAACGGGATTAAATCTGAAATCGTTTTGACTTAAGGGAAGGAATTATTATGTCTGTTACTATTTCGCCAAGTCTTTTGTCTGCCGATTTTTTAGAATTAAAAGTTGAATTAGAAAGACTTAACAAAATAGATGATCTATGGATCCATCTCGATGTCATGGATTCACATTTCGTCCCCAATTTAACGTTCGGAGAACCTGTTTTAAATAAAATTAAAACCATTAGTAAGCATAAACTTGATGCCCACTTTATGGTGACCAATCCTGATCTCTTTGCAGAATCTTTTAAGGATGTCGGTCTCCATAATTTTACCTTTCATTGGGAAGCTGTCACTCACCATGATCGACTTATTTCTAAATTAAAATCACTTTATCCATCAGTGGGAATTTCACTTAATCCATCGACGCCTTTAAGTGTCGTGCCTGACTATATTTGGGGAAAAGTGGATCTTGTACTTCTTATGAGTGTGAATCCCGGTTTTGGTGGACAAAAATTTATTCCGGAAGTGGTCGATAAAGTGATTGAGCTTGATAAGATTCGCTTTGAGCATCAATTTAAATTTCAGATTCAAGTTGATGGTGGGGTGACAGATCAAAACGCTGGTTATCTTATTCAATCTGGCGCAAACAACTTAGTTGCTGGCTCCTATATATTCTCAGAACCAAATAAAGACTATCAAACTCGCATTAATAAAATTCGTTAAGGTTTAATATGATCGATTTTTCAAAAGCAAAAAATTTTAAACTGACTGGAACTAATCTGACACTTGAGGATCTTGCCTTTATTGCTAAAGGAAGACCCGGTCAAATTCAACTTGAGATTGATCCCACGGCCTGGGATAAAATGAAGAAGTCCCGAGAAGTTGTTTTGAATATCGTCCAAAAAGGTAAGCCCGTCTATGGTATTAATACTGGCTTTGGGGCACTCGCTTCAAAGCAAATTGCCGTGGAAGACCTTGAGCAACTTCAATATAACCTCATCCGTTCTCATTGTACGGGTGTAGGTCGTCCTTTTAGTCGAGAAATTACGAGAGGGATTATGCTTGCGAGAGCGAATTGCCTTATTCAGGGCTTCTCTGGTGTAACGCCTGAAACCATTTCTCTTCTTTTGGATTTTATCAACTACGGTATTAACCCAGTCATTCCTGAAAAGGGATCTGTCGGTGCTTCAGGTGATTTAGCTCCTCTTTCCCATATTGCTCTTGCGCTCATTGGTGAGGGTGAAGTGGAGTTTGAAGGGAAAATCATGCGCTCTGATTTTGCCATTCATCAGATTGGTAAAATGCCAGCTAAGCTTGGGCCGAAAGATGGTCTTGCGCTTATTAATGGAACCTCTGTTATGCTTGCCTTGGGAGCACTGGCGCTCGTTGAATCAAAAAAATTGGTCACCCTTGCTGATATTATTTCATGTCTGACTCTTGATGCTGTTCGAGGAACGGCATCTGCATTTGATGAGAGAATTTCACTATTAAAACCACAACCTGGTCAGGTGGATGTTTCAAAAAATCTTTTAAAAGTTATTAAAGGCTCAGAAATTGTTCTTTCTCATAAAGAGGATGGCAAAGTTCAAGATCCTTATTCTCTTCGCTGTATTCCTCAAGTTCATGGGGCCTGTAGACAAACACTTCGCCACACAGAAGAGGTTTTAAACATTGAATTAAACTCAGTGACTGATAATCCTCTTGTTTTTGCGGACACGGG
>CAMAYW010000208.1 GCA_945862475.1 Bacteriovorax stolpii | reverse complement strand
ACAGCTTGGATCCGGCGAAGGCTTTTACGGATGACTCGTTACTTGTGAGTGCACAGGTTATGGAGCCACTCTATCAGTACCATTATCTAAAAAGACCTTACGAATTAGAACCGCTTTTGGCAGATGGATCTCCAGAAATTTCTCAAAATGGAAAATTAGTTAGGATAAAAATAAAAAAGAATGTTTTTTATCATCCGCATGAAGCCTTCCTTGGAAAGAAGCGTGAAGTTATTGCAGAGGATTTTGTCGTTCAGTTCAAAAGACTTTCACTTCATGATTTACAAAGTCCTGGAAGAGGATTGTTTGTTGGGATTATTGAAGGTTTTGATGAATATCCTCATCAAGTTCAAAATAAATGGGAACAAATCTTTCACACGAGGATGTCTGGAATTGAAGCTGTTGATAGTCACACAATTGAACTCAGATTAAAGAAAAACGAACCTAATCTCGGCTACTACCTAGCCTTAAATTTTATCTCACCAACTCCCAAAGAAATAGTCACATTTTATCAAAACAACTTAGACAGTGTTTTAATTGGAACAGGCCCCTATATTTTTAAAAATTATACAAATGGCATCATCGAAATGGATAAAAATAGAACCTACCGAGAGGATTACTATCCTTCTGCGGGAGATCGATACGCGAATTTAGAAAAATTACTTGATTCAAGTAAAGAAAAAATCCCCTTCGTCGATAACCTTAAATTTCATGTAACCACGAGTGAATCGGAGCGTTGGGAAAAGTTTTTTAAAGATGAAATTGATATTTTAACCGTTCCAAAAAGTTTTATTTCAAAAATTTACGGACTTTCTGGTCATCATAATTCAGAGATTAAAAAAAAGGGCATTGTTGTAAAACACTTTCCAATTCTGGCGAATCGATGGCTTGCCTTCAATATGAAAAATCCGCTTTTTGGAAAGAATGAAAACTTAAGAAAAGCGATTGCCCACGCTATCAATTATGACAAATATATTGAACTTCTCTCCAATAACACGAACCTTCGGGCAAATTCCATTCTCGTTCCAGGTATTTCTGGCTATCTTCCCGCCAAAGAATTTCGCTTTCATTACAATCCAGATCTGGCAAAAGACTTTCTTCGAAAAGCTGGTTATGGGCCAAATTCCTCTCCTTTGACTTTGGTATATTCTACTCGCGGAAACCAATCAATTAACGTTATGGAGGCTGCATTTTTTAAGGAGCATTTAGAGGCGATTGGAATAAAGATCAAGATTGAGGTCATAACCTTTCCAGAATTCCTTAAAAAAGGAAGAGCAGGGGAACTAAGTCTCTTCACTGATAATTGGCTATTTGACTATCCTGATGGGGAAAATATATTTCAGTTACTCATTTCTAAAAATTCCCCAGGTATCAATAAAAGTGGGTATGCGAATCCAGAAATGGACAGGCTCTATGAAGAGCTGAAGAAAACTTCCAACGTGGATAAAAGATATGGAATTATCAATGAGATGGAGTCTCTGGCTTATAGAGATACCCCCTGGATCCCTCTTATGTATGAAAGCTCTTTTGTATTATTGCATCCAAAAATAAAAAATTTTAGAAAATCGAGTATAATAAGAAACTACATAAAGTATTTAAAGATAGAGGATTAAAATGTTAATTCACGAACTAGCTCAGCGATTAAGATCTATTTCTTTCGAAAAGGGTGTTCTCAGCCCGTCACTAAGAAAAGATAGATTAATGAAACTGAAAAAAGTTATTTTAGAAAAAGAATTGCATATCACTGAGGCCTTGAAAGCGGATCTCGGGAAATCTACATTTGAAACTTACGCAACTGAAATCGGTTTTATTTTGGATGAAATTGGTCACATCTTAAAAAATATAGATGATTGGACAACTCCTAAAAAAGTGAAAACACCTCTTCCCCTTTTCCCTGGGAAAAGCACCGTTTTTCCTGAGCCTTTTGGTGTTGTTTTAATAATTTCTCCTTGGAATTATCCTTTCCAACTTTGTCTCTCTCCTTTGCTAGGAGCTGTTGCCTCTGGAAATAAAGTGGTCATCAAGCCATCTGAATTTGCTCCTCAAACTTCTGCTATTATTAACGTGATTCTTCAGGAGGTCTTTCAACAAGATGAGGTCATATTGGTTGAAGGTGGAGTAGAAGAGACTCAGAGCCTTTTGAATCAGAAATTTGATTATATCTTTTTCACCGGTAGTACGATGGTAGGTAAAATTATCATGAAAGCAGCTTCTGAGAATTTAACTCCTGTGACTCTTGAGCTCGGTGGAAAAAGTCCATGCCTCATTGAAGAGTCGGCCAATATAGATATTGCGGCCAAGCGTTGTGTGTGGGGTAAGTTTTTAAATGCCGGACAAACATGTGTTGCGCCCGATTATGTACTCATTCCAAGACATAAACAGGATGAATTCATCTCAAAAATGAAATCTCACCTTCAATCATTTTATGGTGATGTTAAATCCTCTAAAGATTACCCTCGAATTATTAATCAAAAGCATTTTGATCGATTGATGTCCCTTGTGATCGAAGAAAAATTAGCCATCGGTGGAGAGGCATTCAGGGATGAAAAATTTATTTCACCAACAGTGATGAAAAATGTTGATTGGAGCGACAAGGTCATGGAGGATGAAATTTTTGGGCCAATACTCCCAATTATTCCATACGATTCACTTCAAGAGGCCATTCATGAAATTAATTCAAGACCTAAGCCACTTGCTTTTTATGTTTTCTCTGAGAATGAGAAAAAACGCCAAGAAATTATAAGAAAGATTCCTTTTGGTGGCGGTTGTATCAATGATACGGTCATCCATTTAGCAAACCCTAATTTACCTTTTGGAGGAGTTGGAACGAGCGGGATCGGAAGCTATCATGGTAAAAAAAGCTTTGATACTTTTACTCACTACAAGTCAGTCTTTGAACAAGGGACACTGGTGGATATCCCACTTCGATATCCACCCTATGAAGGAAAACTAAGTTGGTTAAAACTTTTTATACGTTAAGGCTTACTGCTTAAAACTTGCATCATACCAAGGCTTCACCGGTGCTGACCAGCTTGCAATCTCTCTATATTGAGTTGAGCTTTTCATATGGGCGTAGTGAACCACCATGAAACTCCAAAAGGCGAAACAAAAACAGAAGGTCAAATAAGACGTCACTTTAGAAGGCATGGAATCTCCTTTTTAAATTACATCTCCTCTTATCGGAATCTTTTATGAAAGAATTGAGTGCATTTAAATCAGTTAAATTAGGCACTTACGCCTTCTTAAGCTATTGCCGAGAGACCTATGAATAGATTAAGATGGATGCATTCAATTTGTCTTAAAAAAGGCCCACGTTCGTGAAAGTTCTCTTCCTGTTATCGTTAATGATTTGGGGATATATTCCTTATACTCAAGCTCAGCTCTTAAAAGAAAAAGTTTTAATTGGGCGAATTGAGTGGGTAAGTATGCCTGAATTGAAAATTAAACATAAGGCCCGGATTGATTCGGGTGCAAAAACAACCTCTATGCATGCTGTAAATATTGAGGAAGTTGAACAAAGAGGAGAACTTTTTGTTAAATTCCAAACTATTGATTCTGAGGGGAAAACAGTCGAAGTTGTGAGAAAAGTTGACACCACTCAAAAAGTCTCTAATACAGCAGGTCTTGTTAGTAAGAGATACGTGATTAAAGAAAAAATCAAAATGGGCTCCATTGAGAGAGAAGTGAATATCAATCTCAATGATAGAACGAAAATGGATTATAAGTTTCTCGTTGGTCGAAATTTACTCTTGGGACGCTTCATTGTAGATGTGGCCCGCTCTCATGTTCTAGGTGATTAATTCATGAAAAAATTAATTGTTTTAATTACATCATTACTTATTGTTTTTCCTATTGGGATTCTTTTTTATAAATCTCAGATCCTTAAATTATCCCTCGTGCCACAAATGGTAGATGACGTATGGAATTTTCATATGACAGTGAGACCAAAGGGAGATGTGAATAGTTTTGCTTTTCCTATTCCAATGTCTGGACCTGGACAAAAAGTTACTGATGAGAAAATACGCTCTCGAGAATTTGAAGTTTTTGTCGACTCTAATTCAGACTCTATGCTTGCCACTTGGTCCTCAAAAGAGCTCATGAAAGGGAGAATTTCTTATTCAGCAAGGGTTGACCTAAAGGCCGTCTCCTATAAAAACATCCCTAAGGATTATTCTGTAACTTATCCCAAAGGTTTGGAAAAGTATTTAAAGCTCCCTAAGCTTTTGGATGAGGATGAAGATGCCATAAAACTTTTAGAAACGGCCATCCTTGAGGGGAGTGAAGATAAAACGAGCCTTATAAGAAAAATTTATTATTACGTAGAAGAAGAAATTCAAAGAAACACGGATATCAAAACCATCCATGAAACTCTTAATACTGGAAAGGGATCACCTCTCATTAAAGCAAAGCTTTTTAATATTATGGCGAGAAGAAAGGGAATCCCTTCACGTGTCGTTGTGATGGTGCGGATGCCAGAATTGAAAAAGATTAAAGAGGGAACAAAGCTTCGTTTTACTTTTGCTAACGAAGTGTTTCTTTCAAACAAATGGATTCCGATTGATACGAATAGAGGTTATTTTGGAGAAAGACCTGATAATTTTATGTTGATTCATAGAAATTATGAGGAAGTTGAAAAACTAATATCCAAAAAGAAAGTTTCTTACTCGATCCAGGCAGAGAGAGCGAGAATCAATCGTTACAACAAAGCTGAATTCAAGAAAGAAGTTATAAAGACGGATTCTATTTTTTCAAAAATAAGTTTATATCGACTTCCGCTTCCACTTCAGACAATGTTTACGACCATTCTTTTGATCCCTCTTGGAACGCTAGTTTTGTCTTTTGCGCGAAATATTATTGGTATTCCAACTTTTGGTATTTTTACCCCGATTCTATTGACTCTCTTTTTTAAAGAAACCTCATTCGGATTTGGGATGTTATTCTTCTTCGTAGTGATCATCATAGGAATCGGAGAAAGATATGTCCTTGATAAATTCTACCTTCTTGCTGTTCCAAGATTATCGATTATTTTGACTCTCATTATAATGCTTATGCTTGGATATTCTTTTTATAGTGTTGAGATGGCTTCCATTTCTCAAAAACACTTAGCTTTCTTTCCCATTGTGATAGTTACAACTTTAATTGAAAGACTGTCGATCGAGTTAGCTGAAGAAGGAGTTTTAAAT
>CAMAYW010000207.1 GCA_945862475.1 Bacteriovorax stolpii | reverse complement strand
GAGTTTCTTGAAGTCTTTAACCTCGCAGATATTTCAGCTCTCCCTCCTGAATATGAACTTGAAGAGATGGCGACTAAAAATACTATCGGAACAATTGCCGATATTAAATCAGTCGTTTTCCGTAGTGATAGTTCTAAAAAGTTCAGTGTTGATGAAACTGAAGAGCTTGATCAACTTTCAGAGAGCATTCAAAATATTGCCTCTGAAACGAATTTTACAATGCTTCTTAAGTCAGAAGATAAAAAGAAAACTGACGGAGAGTCAGTGGTTCGTAAATCAGCATTTGATATCTTAGAAGACTTTGTTAACCGCGAAGAGTCTCTTCGCCAAAATATGGCCGCCATTAGTTCAGAAACTCTTATGAATGTTGTGGAACCAAAAGTTATCGATGTCTCTATCAATGATGTGATCTTTAATGCTCCAGAAATTGATGAAGAATTTGAAGCGATCCGCGCTCAAGAAATCGCAGAAGTTGATGCTCTTGAGGCCAAAGCCGAGTATGGGGATCTTGCGAATGAGGCCCTTGAACTTGAGAAGGCGCTGGATTTTGCTTTTGAGCAATTAACGGGTGAAAAACTTGTAGATGGTGAAATGGAATTTAATGTCGATCCAAATATCGATAACTTAGACCTCTCTATCGATGAGGCCATTATGAAAGGGAAAGACTTTGATCTTGACCTCTCGTTCTTAAACGAAGTATCTGTACCCACATTAGAGACTGAGGGCGAATAACGCCTTTATAGGTATCGCCCTCTTTCTCTTAAACCATATTTAACTGCCGGGAGGCAGATAGGAGCTCGAATGAAGTCGAATCAAGACGTCTCTATCCGTTTACAAAAATTCATCGCAGATTGTGGAGTAACATCAAGAAGAAAAGCTGAAGGCTATATCTTAGATGGTCGCGTGTCAGTGAATAGTAAGGTGGTCACTGAGTTAGGGACAAAAGTTAATCCTGCTACAGATCTCGTAATGGTTGATGGTGTCGCTTTAGAGCCGTCTGCTGTTGATAAGGTTTATGTCGTTTTAAATAAGCCTAGAGCTTACATGACAACACTCTCTGATCCTGAAGGTCGTCCAACGGTGATGGATCTCATTTACGGTGTTAACCAAAGAATTTTCCCGGTAGGGAGACTCGATTATCTTTCTGAAGGTCTTTTAATTCTAACGAACGACGGTGATCTTGCGAACATGATCATGCACCCAAAATATGAAGTTGAAAAAGTGTATGAAGTTAAAGTTTTTGGTCACGTGAATGAAGGGCTTCTCGCTAAAATTAAAAGAGGGGTCATGACTGAAGATGGCCTCATGAAGCCAAAGTCTGTTCGTGTGATTGAGCAGCTTCCAAATAAGACGTGGTTAGAATTTAGATTGAATGAAGGAAAAAATAGAGAAATCAGAAAGATTTGTGATGCTGTTGACTTAACAGTAGATAAACTTCGCCGAGTGGCCATTGAAGGTCTAAACATCCAGTCTCTTCCAGTTGGTCAGTATATGTTCACAACGAGAAAAGAACTTTTAAAGGCCCTTGGTCTTAATGAGCACGGTGAGAAAGTGGTTCTTCGTAAGTTTGTTTCAGCGAAGAAGACTCTTAACGTGGCGAAGGTTTCTAAGATTGTTGGAAAAACCGCTCGTCCGGCCGACGATAAGAGATTCCAGACTTTCCGTAAGGAAAATTATTATCAAACAGTTGCTTCCATTAAAGATCTAAAAATGCGTCAAGCTGAAGAAGATGCAACGAAGAAAGCTGAACTCGAAGCTCAAGAGAAAGCATCTCGATTTGCTAAAACAATGAAGCGTTCAGATTCAAGAAAAGGTTATGGAAATCAAAATTAAAAAAGGGAAAATCTTAGTTTACCGTGTCTTTGACATCGGTTCTGAGGTTGACCTAGATAAAGTCGAATTGCTCTTTAAGGATAAAAATCTTAAAGAGCGTTTTAAATTAGATCGTAAGCATAATATGTCTCTTATTATCTCAAGCTCTCCGGTGTCGGTGCAGCTTGGGACTTTTGAGATTAGTCTTATGGATCAAAAAGTTTCAGCTGATCTTATTGCTAAAGTTTGGCACTTTGGAACTGTTTCACTTTGTTTTCAAATTCCCATTAAAGAAAACACCCTTTGGCCTGAACTTATTCAAATCGCAAGCTGGATTGAAAAAGACGATAAGCTTGAAACTTTCGCGAGAGAGAAGGCAAAAGAATTTCAAAAAGATATTCAGTCCGCAATTCCTGTGATTACGGAATGGGCGATCAATGAAGATTATGTCACTTACTTTATTCAAGAGCTTGATGGACTAGATGTCTCACTAACATCTTTACCAGAGAAACTTGATATACCGGCCCTTATTTTAGCGGAATCAAAAGAAGTTCTTTCTGATTCGATGAAAAAAAGTATTTTAGAAAACCAGTACCAGTACTCAAAAGATGATCTGGTTGTCGTTGACTGGAATTCGGCCTTGGTGATTGAGCCAAGTGGATCCATGGACGTACCCCTTGTCATTGAGTTTGCACTTAATCAGCTTTTTGAAATGCGCTACTATGATGATTTACTCGATCAGCGTTTAAATACTCTCTATAATGAAGTTGTAGGACGAAAAAAGGGTCTTTTCTCCAATAAGTATTCGCAGCTTGCTGAAGAAGCGAGTCAGATTTATTTAGAGATTTCAGAGATTGTAGAAAACGTGGAAAATTCTTTTAAGACCGTGGGAGACTTTTATCTCGCGACAATATTTCGAGCAACCTCGAAGCGTTTTAGATTTGATGATTGGCAAAAAAGTATCAATGAAAAACTTGGGAATTTAGCAGAGGTTTCAAAACTTCTTCACTCTGAGGTGAATGAGTCACGAAATCAGACGATGGAAATGATTATCGTGATTCTTATTGCGATTGAAGTCGTACCGTTTGTTTATAATCTTTTTAAATAATTAATTATCAAAATTATTTAACTTATTATCATTCAAAGATTCATGAACTGTATCAACGGCATACTCCACTGCTTGAGTACCATAAGAAATATTTTTATGAGTTTGTGGAAAATTGGAGTTTTTAATCAGTTCCGCTGCTTTTTTTACGAGCTCAGCACTCGCTTCAAAATACTCGCCTTCCTCTTCAGAAGTCACAACTGCTGCCAGGAGAGAGTGGATGTTTTTAATCAATCGGATTTGAGTCGACGACAGGCCTTCAGTCTCCATCTTTAAGAAGAGTTCTTTATCTTTTTTGGCCAAACTTTCCATTTTTCATCCTTTGGAAGAGCGTTGTAGGTCCTTTATCGGGTCTATTTCTAGGAAATTTAGCTATTTATGCTGGACTAAAAGAATGCGGGTTTTATGCCTTTACAAGCAGATTTGGGGGGAGTATAACTACCTTAATTTTCAAGGCTTTTCATTATCAATCGCGGGATGGAGCAGTCTGGTAGCTCGTCGGGCTCATAACCCGAAGGTCGTAGGTTCAAATCCTGCTCCCGCAACCAAAAATCTTAAATTTTTTTACTCGGTTATTTTCGAAAGATTTTTCTTTTTATCAATCTTAATCCTGCAGCAGGTGGACTAATAAGTCTTTTAGGTCGCATGACTAATTCTCCGTCGCAATTAGGGCAGACTCCCTTGAAATCAGAATGGCATGAAGAGCAGAAGGTACATTCAAATGAGCAAACATAGGCTTCACCATCTTTTTTCAATGGAGACTTACATTTTTCACAAGAGTTTTTCATTCTAAGCATATTGATGGTCCTCTCTATTTAATTCGTGAAACTCATTTTTTCTCTTTCGGAGGTAATTTCTCAAGGGAAGAGATTTTATTTTGTATAAGATCAGCAACCTTTTCTAGCTGTTTAAATTCGTCACCCGACCGTAATTTAAATGTACGTCTCTCACCCTGAAGTAAGTGGTCAATATACTTCTCAAAAGCAAAGAGAGGGCCAATAAGACGATGAGTGAGATATTTTCCAAGAACAAAGAGGATGACAAAGATAGTAAAAGTTAAGACACCGACGCTAAAGAGGAAGGCTTTTAGATAGTCAGAGGAAATTTCGTTATTTCCTAAAAACTGATAAAAAGTATGGCCAAGGATTAAAAATAAAAAACTAACACCAACGCCAATAGATGAAAATATCAGACAGTATTTGAGTTGAAAGCGTGGGTTGATCCAGTAATTCTTTCGAAAATTATTTTCATGCCACAGAATATTGCGATCTCTAAAGATGGCGTAGAACATTAAGAAATAACCCAAAACCTGAAATAGATCTCCGACATTAAAAATGGGTCCCTGGTTAATTGAAATAAAGTCTACGACGGTGCCAAGTTGTATCCTGTCTGTGAGGTTACCCAATATGCCACCGGTAAGAATCGAGAGACCAATTCTTAAGAGTAATGATTTCATCGGAAAAAGAAATTGCACAATGAGATATAGACAAAATAATAAAGCGCCAATCGTAGAAATCGAAACAACGCGAAGAAAAGGAGAATGACTTGAAAAAGCTCCCAGAAAAACACCTGAGTTGTAATAAAGCTCAAAGCTAATGGGGCCAAAATTCGCAAGACCATCTTGGTTTATCGCCCATTTCTTTGTGAAATAATCTATGGACCACGCTAGGGCCAGAGGTGAATGGACTAATAGTCTTTCATTTAACCAGATGGGATATTTCACGAAAATGATAGCTCCTAACTTTATCTAAGGCTCCATTATATTCTCTTCTGTCCTAGGTCCCACAGAATTTTTGCAAGTTGACCCCAAAGTATCGAAAAACCTAGGCATTTGGCCCACCTTGAGAAAGAGATAAGAGATTGAATTCATTAAGCCTGAAGAAAAACTTAATCCATTCCTCCATAAAGATCTGGAACGAGCATACGATAAGATAGTTTTTATCGATTTGGTAAATTATGAAAAAAATCGCCGTTTTAAAAACGAAGCCTTTTTGGTCATCAATGCTTTTCAGTTTTCTGTTAGTATCTCTTTTTTTCAACATGTCTTCCGATCCAGATATTGTCCTCGTGAGGGCAGAAAATCCACGCTATGAAGGAAAAAATATTTCTGATCAAACGTTTGTTCTTCGACTAAGACAAGCGAATGCTACGGTGGTAGATGTTTTTGCCAGCGACACCTGTGTTGGGGAGCCGAGGTTTAAATTTCCGATCACTGTAACTTCTGCACCACAGGCACCTTCAAGCCCTAAACCTAAAACAATTGTCATTTCAGGTTCCGCTGTCTCAACTGAAAACACGAGAAC
>CAMAYW010000206.1 GCA_945862475.1 Bacteriovorax stolpii | reverse complement strand
CGAGAGTTGTACTCAGCTTTTCACAGGTACCATCTATCTTGTAGGTGATATAAAGATTGGCGTCTTTGGCATTGGCCGGAAGTGGTAAATTTAGATTGACCGATTGACCACTCGTCAAATCGTCATTGGCCGTCCCGCTCGTGAATGTTCCATTCGTAAGAGGAGTCTTACTCTGTTCATACACGGTTTGACCCGCGTAAATGATTTTCACTATGTTGTTTACGTAGTCTCCTGAATTTAAATTTGGATTAACGGTTGAAAAGTTAATGTCATCCTTAAAGCCCGATGAAGTTAGTGAAAAGTCACCCGGCATATTTTGATTGGCCTGATTGAACTTGATCGTACAATGAGAAAATTCTCCATCCACCTTATTAATACAAGCATAAAGTTGGTTGAGTTCAAGGAGTCTCACATAAGACTCATACAATGGATCGTTCGTAGATGAGGTCCCATTATTTGGATTTGAGTCAGGTCTATTCGCACATACGAAATAAAATTGTGGGTAAAGAACAAAACGACTTGGATTAGAGCTCACATCCTCTTGAGCTGATAAGAATTCTGAAGATGTAAGAGAGCCAGGTTTAATGGCTCCATCAGTAACACACTGTCCGTCGAGACAGCAATCAAATCCTCTGGCCTTACAAGCGGTTGATTCTGAACAAGCATTTCCATTCGTCGCAGTGGAGCCAGAAATATTCAAAATTAACGAATTAACTATGACAGTTGGAACTTCTTCCCCATTTACGAAATAAAGTCTTAGGCCTGTACTTGTGACAGCAGAAGAACAATTGGTGCAAAGTTGGGTCAAACTAAAAAAGGCCGATGGGTTGGCGGCATTTTGGAAAAGACTATTCGTTAAGTTGTAAATTAAGCAATCATTTTGGTTTGAGGAATCATTACCTGGTTCTACTTGAAGGTAGAATTCTGTCGTTTTGTTAACGAGGTCAGTGAATGATTTTGATTTTGCAGACATAACAAGAAATTTGTCTGAGCCTACGGTAAAGTTGTATTTCCCTACTAAACAAAGTTTTGTCGTGTTCGGTAACTTTCTTAAGTATTGGGATAAGGCCTTGCCTCTCACAAGAAACGAATCATTAAAATTAAGAGGAAGTGAAAAAACGGAACTCGTTCTCGTTACACCTTCTTGTACGAAAATTCCCTCAAGGGGATAAGTCGGTTCATTGTAGGTTGTTGGTGTCGTTGTAGAAGGACCCTGAGTGCTACCTTCTTCAAGAGTAGGCCTCGTCGAGGTCGGCATACAAGAGTATAAGAAAAACATCACTGACAAAATGAGTGAAAATTTAAGCTTTAAAATGAGTTTCGATTGAAGCGAGTTCAACATCCGTGTCATCCCTCTTGTAAATAACTATCGGATTTTTCTAAGTGAATTTTTAACCTTTACTGCAGGATTTAGCTTATTTTAACGAAGCTTTGGTCCAACTGAGAAGAAGAGTTATAACTTGCTGAAATAACGAGTTTCGTTCTTGCCTCAAGAATGAAAGATGCCGAGATTTCGAGTCAGGATTCGGCAAATTTTTCCAATTCCTCAAGAAGAGTGTAAAGAGCAGCTTGAGAAAATCGCTGCTTAAGAATCTCTCTATCTCCCTTAAGTCGCAGAGTTTGGGCCCTAATGGTCCCATCTTTTAAGGCCAATCCAATACAAGCACTACCTACGGGATACTCAGTTGTGCCACCACTTGGCCCAGCATATCCGGTAATCGAAATAGCAATGTCTAGGTTAAGTTGTTTTTGTAATCCTTGCGCCATCTCAATTGCTGTTTCTGGACTTACGACATTAAATGTATTGATCGTTTCTCGATTCACTCCAAGTTGATTGATTTTAACATTTTCATCGTAGCAAATAATTGATCCCAAAAAAGATTGACTGCTGCCTGAAACTGACGTGATTCGGTGAGAACAAAGTCCACCTGTTGCTGACTCTGCAAAACCAAAAGTTCTTTTTTTCTTATTGGCGACTTGGATTATTTTTTCCTCAAGGGATTCAGTTCCGATATGCCAGATTGCAGGTGAAATTGGTGATTGAGAAAAAATGTCTTTAAGCTTTTGTTCTTTTTCCATGAGCTCTCGTTGAGAGAGTGCTTTTAGTTTCACTCCAATATCAACTCCCATTAGAATGGGAAGTGAACTTACATCTCCAAAAGACTCTAACTTTCTCCAAAGATTTGGATCCACTTCGCCAAAAATCTTTTCTTCCGGAATATTTTTTGTACGAACAATAAAATGTTTCAGTAGGACATTTGAATCTATTTTTTCGGAGCATAATTCTAAAAAGTGATCTTGAAGCATACTTTTAAACTCTCTAGGAACTCCCGGAAAGGATAAAAGGATTTTATCCTTTTCTTTATAAGTGAACCCTGGGGCAAATCCAGTGGAATTGCTGAGCGGAATAAATCCCTCCGGTAGATAGGCATAGCCATGACTCTTTCCAGGAAATTGACGATCAAATTGTTGGTAATTTTTTTCAGATATTTTGATCGCTTCTTCATTTAGAACTAATTTTCTTTGAAAGAAGTCTCCAATCGTTTCTTTTGTCAGATCGTCTTTCGTGGGGCCCAAGCCTCCAGAGGTAACAACAACCTCATTATGACGAAAAAGTTTTTCCAATCCTTCTTTTATGACTTGAGAGTCGTCCCTCACCGTTAGGGCTTCATTTATCTGTAAATGATGATTTCTTAAAAAATCCGCCAGTAATTTGGTATTTAAATCCGAGATCTTTCCATCTAAAACCTCGCTTCCAATGATCAAAAAACCTATTTTCATAATAACCTCAAGGTCCTAAGGATAAAGAATAAATAACCGCATGAAAATCTTTGATTTATGATTATGCATAATGTAAAAGTTCATTATTATGCCTAAGAAGTATCAGTTTCAACTCCCTTTTGATGTGGAAGTTGAGAAATATGTTAGAAAGACCTACCCGGAGATAAGAAATTATAGAACTATCTCCAAAAGTTTAGATGCCCGTGGTGCACCCAAGGGAAAAAAACCAGTTTATCATTACATTTTAGATGCGCTTATAAATCCTGAAGATACTTTTCCTGACCCTGAAAAATGTCCGGCTTTAAAACCTTTAGAGAAAAAACCAATCATCATTGGGGCCGGGCCCGGTGGTCTATTCTGTGCAGTAAGACTCGCTGAATATGGTATTCCCTCGATTGTTATTGAAAGAGGAGACGAGGCTTCAAAGCGCATGCTTCATATTGCTAAATTTTGGCGTTACGGTGAGCTTGATCCTGAAACGAATGTTTGCTACGGAGAGGGCGGTGCGGGACTTTTCTCAGATGGAAAGTTAATCACTAGAATCAAATCAGATTTAGTTCAATATGTGATGGAAAAATTTGTGCAATTCGGAGCACCACCTGAAACGGCCTATGTTTCAAATCCTCACTTGGGTTCAAATAAAATTCGAACCATCATTACTCAAATTTCAAATTGGCTAAGGGCCCAGGGAACAGATCTGCGCTACAATACAAAAGTAGAGGAGCTTCTCATTCAGGATGATAAAGTTATCGGCGTAAAACTCTCAAACGGAGAGTCTCTTTATTCCGATCATGTTATCCTCGCCACTGGCCACTCGGCCCAAGACCTGTACCAACATCTCATTGAAAAAAAGATTGCGATGAAGGCGAAAGATTTCGCTATCGGGGTTAGAGTCGAACACCCAAGAAAGTACATCGATCAACTACAGCACGGGAAGTTTTGTGAAGCCCCTGAAATGGGCTCTGCTCGATACCGACTGAGTTGGCATGATAAATGGACTGATCATGGGGTTTATAGTTTTTGTATGTGTCCAGGCGGTTATGTTCTATCCTCAGGAACTGAAAAAGAGGGAATTGTTGTTAATGGAATGAGTAATTTTGCCAGAAATTCGCCATGGTCAAATGCTGCTTTGGTTGTTTCTGTTAAAGCTGAAAAAGATCTGAGCGATAAAGATCTTATGGCCGGACTGCGGTTTCAACATGATATCGAGAAGAAAGCTTTTGATCTTTCTAAGAAATATGCCACTGGCCGAGAACTTCCGGCGATGACGATTAAAGAGTTCATGACGGGTAAGTTAGATGATCGTCCGCTTCCGAAAACATCCTCACCATCGGGAATATTTAAAGCGGATATTCGCCAAATTTTTCCTCAATTTATTTTAGATCATCTAAAAAAAGGACTCGAAGAGTTTAATAAAGATCTTCCGGGTTTTATTTATGAAGATGGACTTTTAATTGCCCCAGAGACAAGGACCTCTGCTCCGTTAACTATTTTGCGCGACAAAGAAACTCTTCTTTCCCTTTCTCATAAAGGGCTTTACCCCTGCGGAGAAGGTGCAGGATACGCAGGAGGCATCACCTCTGCCGCCGTTGATGGAGTGAAGTGTGCCATGAGTATTTTGAAGCTAGAAAATCTTCTCTAGCACATAATATTCTAACTACCCAATATCTCGACTATAAAATGGTGTAAATTCTTCAATTTAATAGAACTTTGACTCGTCATTTCCTCATCTCTCATGTAGAGTGGCGCCATTCAAATCATTAGACGAGGACATTCATGAATTTAAAGAACATCGCCGTTGTGGCCCACGTGGATCACGGTAAAACGACTCTTGTTGACCAACTTTTAAAGTACTCAGGTACATTTTCTGCTCACGAACAGGTTCAAGAGCGTGTGATGGATTCTGGTGAACTTGAACGTGAACGCGGAATCACAATTAAGGCAAAGAACTGCGCTATCCGCTGGAAAGGGACAAAAATTAATCTACTCGATACTCCAGGTCACGCCGACTTCGGTGGTGAAGTAGAAAGATCTCTCATGATGGTGGATGGTATTCTTCTTCTTGTGGATGCTTCAGAAGGACCTCTCCCTCAAACTCGTTTCGTTCTTTCAAAGGCCATGGAGCGTGGAATTCGAGTGGGTGTGTTTATCAATAAAGTAGACCGTGCCGATGAGAGAATTGATGAAGTTCAATCAGAAGTGGAAGATCTCCTTTTAGAGCTTGCAACGAATTCTGGTCATGACATCGATCTTGATATTCCTTTCTATTATGGATCAGGAAGAAATGCCTACGTTTCGAAAGATAAAAATCGCCGTGAAGGGGACATGAACCCACTTCTCGACTTTTTAGTCAGTGATTACTATCCATCACCAAACTTTGACAAAGAAGGTCCAGCTCAGCTTCTTGTGACAAACCTTTCTTATTCAAATTACCTTGGCTC
>CAMAYW010000205.1 GCA_945862475.1 Bacteriovorax stolpii | reverse complement strand
CTGCTATAAAAAACAATCAAACTGTTCGGGAATTTATTGACTCTATTCATACGAAGCAAAAAAAGACCATGGATCGTTATGGAATATCCTTGAACGTTTATTCAGGCACCTCTCGTCCTGATTGCTTTCCTATTCATTCTGAACTTTGTCAGGATTTCATCCGAAAAATTTATAAAAATGGAATGCTCGAGAAAAAAACCACGAAGCAGTGGTTTGATCCCAAAATGAATCGCTTTCTTCAAGACCGAAATGTGACAGGAAAATGCCCTAATCCCAATTGCACAAACTTAACGGCTTATAGTGATGACTGTGAAGTTTGTGGCACCCAATATGACCCGAGTGAACTTATTAACCCGAAGTCATCTTTAAGTGATGCAACTCCCTTTTTAAAAGACACCGTTCACTGGTGGCTTGATATGTGGAAAGTTTCTGATGAACTTACTGATTGGATTAAAACCAAACAAAACAAATGGCGTAAAGGTGTCTTTAACGAAGTCTTTGAAACCGTTCAGCCAGCTTTTCAATTTGATAATACCCATGAGCCTACTTTTAAAGAAATGCGTCCCTCTCTTCCTAAACACAAGAGTCGATATGCTCCAGGAAAAAAAGTCGTCGTTCAATTTGAAAATAAAGTTGATTTCAATACTGGTCTAAAACTGATTCAAGATAAGGGTATCCCCTGCACTCTTATGGATGGTTGGGCCCACCGCTCAATCACTAGAGACGTAAGCTGGGGAATTCCACTTCCAAAAGATTTAGACTCAGAGATGGAAGGTAAAACTCTCTACGTTTGGCCTGATTCTTTAATTGCTCCGATTTCGTTTTCAAAAGTTGCGCTCAAAAATCAAGGTCGCGACATCAATGAGTATGAGCGATTCTGGAAAGACCCAGAGGCAAAGATTTTTCAATTTTTAGGTCAAGATAACGTTTATTTTTATGTCCTCATGCAAGGAGCGATGTGGTTTGGATCTCAAAAGGATCCTCACTCTCAACCTCAGAAAGGTGACTATCAACTCACTGACGTTTACAGTGTGTTTCATCTCATGGTGAACGGGGAAAAAATGAGTAAGTCCCGAGGGAATTTTTTCTCAGGTGATCAACTCATTGAAGAGATGGGGTTTGATCCTGATCAAGTGAGATACTTTCTCTCCACTTTGGGACTTCCAGAAAAACAATCAAACTTTGATTTTGAGACCTTTAAAGAAAGAAATAAGTTTCTAGCGGGGCCTATGAATGCGGCGATTGAAAAACCCATATCTGCTGCCCACTCTCGATTTGATGGAAAAGTTCCTGAAGGAAAGATTTTAGAGAAGGCAGAAAAAGAGACCATGAAAATTGTGCAGCTTTATCTTAAGAATATGGAAAAAGCTGAATACCTCACCCTTCTCGGACAAATTGAAAATTATGCTCGTTTAATTAATAGCTTCTTCGTTCAATATAAACCTCACGACGACCGCGCCCCTCTAGAGGGACGTCAGGATGGTCTCTACACTTCATTCTATGTTTTAAAGAATCTCATGATCATGCTCTACCCATTTGCCCCACAAACCATGGATAGAGTTCGTCAGTCCCTCAATCTACCGGAGAGTGTTTTCTCCCTAGATGAGCTAGGTAAACCTATGACCTCTGGTCATGTCATTGGCCAAAAGACCCATTACTTTCCGGCAGTAGACGGTTCTGAGGTAGAATCCGTTTAAAAGAGGGAGTCAATTTTACATACCCGGGATTAAGGTTTTACTTCTAAACCTTGGGGTGTTAATTGATTAAAAAATCAATCGTTGAGGCCCATGATGCAAACTCCGAACGCCACCGTTTATATAAGTAACCTTAGCTACAATCGTGACCGTAATGGATTAAAATCCATGTTCTCTCCGTTCGGAAAAATTAAGAATATTAAAATTATTGTTGAACCTACAACAAATCAGTCCCGCGGAATGGCCTTCGTAGAAATGACTTCAGCTGCAGATGCTAAGAAAGCAATTGAAGGGCTTAATGAAACTATCGTTGATGGCCGCACGGTGAAAGCGAAATACGCGACTCCTCTTAAATCTGCCCCGATAAAAAATATCATGATGAAAGCAAGTAAGCCTCAAAAGGATCTAGACTTTAAAGAGATCCAGCTTAAAAAGAAAGCTCGTAACGAGGCCAAAAGAAATTCCAACCCATTGAAATTCAAAGTCGCGAACAAAAAGACAACCTAGTTTCATCATTGAGAGCAAGAACATTTTTGTGGCCAGTTTGTTCCTAGCTCAGACACAATACTTGTAGTGCTTATCTTACAGGGAGTGTTTATGAGCAAACTAGCGATTGGTTTAGTTATTACCCTTTTTTCTTTTGTGGCCTCTGCCAATCCTAGTATCGATCCTCAAGACCCCTACTACCAAATCTCTGACATGACGGTGGAAGTTCTCGATAGTTCCGAAAACTACGAACCTCCTAGAACAACGAGAGGCCCAGGACCAGGCTCTGAAGTTGGTGACATTATTTCTGTCATGAGAGAAATCATCGCTTTCGGTAAAGAGATTTATAAAATTGTGGAAGCTGGAAAACCAGTGATTAACACCAACTATGCTCCCATATCTGTTCTTCCTTTAGACACTGAATTTGGGAAAGATATCACTCCCATGAAACTTTCTCGTTGGCAGGCACCAAAGTTTGTAAAATTTAAAGTTACTTACAAAAATGGCTATAATGCTGAGGTTGTTTCTTTCACTTACAACGTCAACATGAGCCACGGTGGACAATATAAAGGCAAGGGTGCCTTTATCACGAATGCTCAGATTGTTCCTGAGAACATCACAGTGGCCTGGGGATATACTTTCAATGCTAAGATGAGTCTTGTTGGGCTCACTAACATTGGAACTGATGAAGATCCTATTGCAACTGCAACTCTAGTTCTTAGCTATTCAGTTTCGACTCTTATCAAAGAAGATCGTAATAACATGACCATCTTCATCGCTGGTGATGGTACGATTCAGCAGATGTAAGAACGTACTTTTCAATCTAGTAAAATTTGATTAGCTGGATCTCTAAGCTTCCAAATCCTTCCATCAATAATGAAATGGTGATTATTGAGAAAGCTCAAAATCAACGCCGGCCACAGAGTCCCTTCGAGAATTGAAACCTCGAAGGGTAGCCAACGAAAAAACACCCAACCAATCCCCACACTCGCGACAGCAAGAACTAATTGTCCGCTTTTAGATAGGTCTTTTGTTTTTAAAAATATGAAGGGCATATACTGAAGGCCATGAAGAAGTGGTAGATAGAAAGTTAAATCCTTATTTAAAGGAGGAATGAACCAAAGCCAAGAGAGCCCCAGTGGAGCAAGTAGATAAATCATCCGAAGATTTTTTTTCTGAATAAAATCCCAAAAACTTAGAAAAACCACTATCACCGATAAGCAGAAGACCAAAGCAAATCCAAAAATGAGGTAACCTGAGGAGAGCTTCCAAGATGAAACGGGATGAAAAAATAAATACTCCACCTCACCTCTCGTTTCCATTTCTAGCCAAGAGTAAACTGCAGTCACCAAAAAAAGCATCCTCATAAGATGTTTTCTAAGAGACGAAAAATGTATCCCCCATTTCATTGAGGACCAAAGAGTGATTCCGTATAACTGCTGAGCAAAGTGGTATAGTAAGTAGAGATAAGAAACCTTTAGAAGAGTATCAATTGAAAAAATGGGATGCTTAAAATAATCAATTAAAAAGAAAATGGTTACATAGAGAATAGGAAAAGCGAGAGGGATCCATTCTCTAGACCAGTTTTTTATTCCACGTGCCCAAATCCAATACGTCTGTATGAAATGCGGAAAAGAGAGAAGTAATAATCCCAGTGGGAGATGCGCTAAAAGAGAATCTCTGCCAATAAATATCAGCAGAATGAAAATAAAATAACTAGTGCCAAAGATGAGGAAATGATTCATTTTTTTCTTAAGGTTCAATTAGAACTATTTTAAACTATGATAAGATAAACCAATCACTTTTTTCACACTTTTCTGGGAGTCTTCTTTGAACTTCAATCACCTGACTAATGAAAAAGGACTAAGTCTCGTAGAAATCATTATTGCTTCCGCCATCATGTTTGTAGTGGTTGCTGGTGGTTTTCAGGCGTTTCAGTACTTTAGTAAACAAACGGTTACTGAAGCAAAAAAAATGGATCAGATCTCTGAATTCACAGCCCTTACAAAAGATCTTACGAATTTCACCGAAGGTGCTGGAATTTCCACTTTCTATTTAAACTATCCAATTAAGATAAAATCCTGTGAAAATACTGATGAAAAAACTGAACCTTGCATCAAGGAACTTCAAGGAGAAAATTTTGTCACTCCTACCAACCTTCCTCCGATACTATCCAATCTCACGTGCCTTCAATTTTACAAAGACGCTAAGGGTGTCTTGGAATCAAAGCTCGCTTACCCAGGAAAAAAAGAATGGGAAGACAAAATTTGGGAAAATCGCGATATTGAACTTACAACTTCGCAAAACTTATATGCTACGTGGGTTATTAAAGATCAAAACTCTCCTCCATTTTTAATGATGAAAAGTCGAGACTCAAGCCTTTACTTAAGACAGATAAAAAAAGCTCAAGCCAGTTTAGAAAAAAAAGATGAACATCAAGGGTTAATGCACTCTTTTTTCATCTCCGAAGGAGACCCTGATGAAATCAACAAGCTTCAACGCTACCCGTTTCTCATCTATAACACTCTCTACTCAAATCAATATATGATTCAAGAAGCAGAGGAAATCATTCACTGTAAAACCAGGCGATCGGAGTGTTTGAGTTTCTTTTCTAAAATAAAATTTAATTTCTTAGGCATCGGATCAGATTTTCCAAATAAAGTATTCGCCATTAAGTTTTCCCCTATTAATTTTCAAGGAGATTTTTTTAAACATATTGTTGATCGCCAAAACCTTCCCTCAAACTGCAAAGGAGAATGGGGAGACGGAAAACAAGAAGCGAGTGGGTATTTTTTCCCAAGTAAATTTATGTCCGTAACACCAGATTCAAGTGACGTTAAGAATGAATTGAATCAAAATCCAGTAAACTCACTTTACCTTGGAAAATATGCTTTCACTCGTGGGATGGAATTAAATGACACTGCTTACGTAGCACTGCCAATAGATATTATCACCTATAAAGCAGAGGAAACGGCCACCAAAGGCGTCTATGAATTAGTCTCTTTAATGTGGCATCCTACTGAAATTAAAAAGAGAGTTAAGATC
>CAMAYW010000204.1 GCA_945862475.1 Bacteriovorax stolpii | reverse complement strand
TCAAGCCTTGGAAGCAGCGCGTTTGCCCCGTGTTGGGATAGATATTGATCAAAATCCTTACCGGCCTGACAAAAATGAGGGTAATAAGTATCCCCTAGCCCAATCACTGCGTACTTTAAATGTCTCAAATCAAGTTCTTCTGAGAACTTTAAAAAACTCATCCATTCAGAGGCATTATCCGGAGCTTCTCCATCTCCATAAGTGCTAGTGACGATAATTAAAAATTCAAAATCGAGTATTCCTTCTGGGGAGATTTCGCTCATGTCGTGTACATGAATAACTCCAAATCCATTCAGTGAATCCCCAATAACATTAGCTAAGTTGGTGGAGTTCCCAGTTTGGGACCCCCACGCAATGTGGATATCCCTCACTGAAGTCTGCGAATTTTAGAAGCTTCGTATCCAGCTTTTTTAATTGCCGATTTAATTTCAGTGTCAGTAATTTTTTTATCCTTTATTTCTGTAAAACGAGCTTTTTTTTCCTCAAGGCTTACAGTTATATTTTCAGCTTTTTGAGTGGCCTTAAGCTCTCTTGTAATATGCTCTACACACATCCCACAACTCATTCCATTGACATCAACCTCGACCTTGATAGCAAAAGCTGAGAAAGAAATAAGTAATCCTAGAAAAATTAATGATATTTTCATGAGTTATCCCCTTTTTAGATATGAACAATTTATTCGGTATTATAGACGAGTTCTCTCACTTCAGGTATATCCCAAACAATGAAAAAAGTCTGGGATCGATTAGGAATAGCCTTTTCTACGGCCTGTGTGGCCCACTGTATACTTGTTGCCTTTGTTCCGGTAATTTTTCCGGCCATCTCGGCCTACACCCATTCCACATGGATTCATGTGATTGTTGGGATCATCATTCTGTTTACTTCCCCATTGGCATTTGTTCCAGGTTTGAAAAAACATGGACTTTCTTGGATATTTAAATCAGCTATTGCAGGTCTTGTTCTTATCTTTTTAGGAATTATCCTTGAAGGAAAAATGAGTGATCAAATGAGCCACGGCATATCCATGGCGGGTTCACTCATTTTGGTTTTTTCCCATGTTAAAAATCTTCAGCACTCTAGGGGCTGTCATCACTGATTTTATTCGAATGGATTAATGACAACTTCACTCCCTTCATTTAGTATTTATTCATGTTGCAAAAAGCTCTCACTGAAAAATTTACTTCTATTCTAAAAAACTATCGTGAACTCTCAGGTTTAAGCCAAACTGATATCTCTGAAATGCTGAAAATTGGATTACGCTCTTATCAAAGATACGAATCCGGTGAATCTTCGCCGTCACTTGAGGTGACTTACCTGTTATCAAGAATTCTGAATTTTGACTTACGTGAACTCTTTGAGACTGAAAATTTTAAACATATTATTTCGGGTTTAAAAATTTATCGTCCTGATCTAGCTGATGAGTTTATATATGATCCCTTCGTAAAAGAATCTGAGTTTCTTGATTTCGTTAGCTCTAAAGATTTTCAATCTGTCCTTAGTAAAGGAGACATCAGAGAGATTAAAAGATTCCAATTCTTTAACTCTTCAAAGTTTCCTATTTCTCTATCGAACCCAAGAACAACCATCTTAAATCCTGAAGCATTAAGATTAACTGGTTTTAATGAAGATACTGTCCAAACCTCTTTGGGTCAGGATGATCCAGGTTTAATGGGTCTTGTATGGGCCAATCTTCTTGATACCAAGGGTTGTTATTTTGAGCAAACGACTCATCCCCATTTCCCGAATGGGAAAAGTAAAATGATTGTGAAAGGGTGTTACATTAAAGCTCCACAAAATCACATCGTCTTTGGACTGCTAGATATTACAAAATCAAATTAGAATATTCTGTCACTAAACCCGACTGTTCTTTACTTAAAGTCAGTCTTTCTAACGTTCTGATTTATCTAGGGATTCATCAGATTTCATAAAAAAATCATCACTTCTCATTGCGGTTTTCTATCCATTCGTAAAAAGTTCATTTCATCTTAAGTTTTCTTAAGAATAGAAAAGGAGTTTCTATGAAAAAAAAATTTCCCTTACTCACCATGGCGCTTTCACTCTCTTGGCTAACACCATCCATGGCAACTGTTCCGACACTGGCCGAAACTTTTGCCACGAATGTCTTCATGTATAACGGCACGAGCTCACAACGGGCCAAGATTGATCTGGCTGAACAAAAGCTAAGAGAAGTTATTCAGTCAGAAGAATTCAAGAACCGAGTGATAAACTTCACTTACAATGGAACGAAACGTTTTGTAGATAATAATGGGCTTACCAATACTCAAATTTATTACAAAATTTTAAATGCTGCTGAAAAACTTCTTCCGGTTATTGATAATGAATTAGATTTAAATATCAAAACTTATTATTCATCTTCATCAACGGTGGGATACACATCTTCAAATATCAATTATATCAATTTTAATACCAAATATCTTAATAGCTATTCTTTAAGCGAAACCGCAAAAACGATGGTGCATGAGTGGCTTCACAAGCTGGGTTTCGGTCACGCGTATTCCTATTCAACGAGTCGCAATTACTCTGTTCCTTACGGCATTGGAAAAATCATGATGGAACTAGTGGCGAAAATATAAAAAGGAGAATGAAATGAAAGCATTCGTTTTTGGGTTATTAATGGTTAGCTCTTATTCATCTTTTGCAGACTTCAGGCAAGAATTTGATGAGGAGACTGAAAAGAAATGTCATCACGAAGCCAGAAAGAAGGGGTGTGTGAAAAACGAACTTGAGGATAAAAACTGTACAGAAAGAATAAAAAAAGATCTTTCAGTGGCCTGTAAAAATCTTCACGAAGAGAGAAAAAAAGTAAGGTAAAAAAAAAGGCCCTCAAATGAGGGCCTTTTCTTATTTTCAAAAGAATTGAAATTATTTTTTTCCGTACTTTTTCTTGAAACGATCAACACGACCTTCTGTATCCATCACACGTTGTGTTCCAGTATAGAAAGGGTGAGATCCAGAAGAAATATCAATTTTGAATAAAGGATATTCCTTACCTTGGAAAGTTGTCTTATCCGTAGTTTTGATAGTTGATTTAGTAAGAATTTCAAAATCACAAGAAACGTCTTTAAAAACTACGTCTCTATACTCTGGGTGAATACCTTTTTTCATACGCTTATCCTTATAAATAATACATTTCTAACAAATTAAGTTCTGGCAATTTACCGACCGAGGGGCTCAATGTCAACGATGAATTGACAACTTCCGCGCCTGAACTATTTCTTCGCCGCAGCAAGAACAATACTTGCAAGCTCGGCTTCTGTCATCTTTTCAATCGTTTTTGGGTCTCTCTTATCCTCAGGAAGCGTAATATTCTTGGTTCCAACCTTGATATAAGGGCCATACTTTCCATCTAAAATTGAGGCTTTTTTCTTTAATTTAGCAACAACACCAAAGTCCTTGAGAACTTTTCCGCCTCGTTTAGAGGCCCCTTTCTCTTCAGTCAGAAGCTCTATCGCTCGTTTTAGATCAATCGTATAAAGATCATCTTCTTTTTTAAGCGAACGAAACGTACCGTCATGCATTACATAAGGACCAAATCGACCATTGTTGGCAAGGATCGGTTTTTTAGTTTCGGGATGAACGCCAAGTTCTCTTGGAAGAGACAACGCATGTAAAGCATCCTCAATGGTCACTGTCTTTGGATCCTTACCCTTCGGGAGTGACGCTCTTTTTGGTTTTTGATTCGTATCCGTCACTTCTCCAAGCTGGAAATAGGCTCCGTAACGGCCCACAAGGCAGTAAATATTTTGCTTTGTTTTTGGATCTTTACCAATCGGTGTTGGTCCGTCTGCTTGGGATTTAATCAAATCTTTAATCTGTTCGGGATCAATATCAGCAGGTGCAATATCTTCTGGAATAGAAGCATGAACCTCTTCTTTGCCCTTCATCTCTACGACATAGGGCCCAAAGCGGCCGACTTTAATATCCATATCTTTGCCGTCTTTTGTTATATGTATCGTTCGAGATTCTTCTGGCTTAATTTTTTTATCTTGTTCTTCAACTTTTTTAGCGAGTCCCGTCTTACCTTTATAAAATTTCGTAAGGTATTTAAGCCAATCCTCTTCACCATAGGCAATTTTATCGAGAGACTCTTCCATCTCTGAAGTAAATGAATAATCCACCAAATTCTCGAAGTGGTTTTCAAGAAGTTGTATCACTGCCATTCCTGTAAAAGTTGGAACAAGGGCCGAAGCTTCTTTCCTCACATAACCCCGATCTAGAATTGTTCCGATAATCGAAGCATAAGTTGAAGGTCGACCAACGCCTTCTTTTTCCAAAGATTGAACAATTGATGCTTCGGTAAATCGAGCAGGAGGTTTTGTTTCATGAAGATCAGGAGTGATGGAAGCCGCTTTTAAAAGATCTCCCTTCTTAAGAACAGGAAGAATTAATTCCTTATCCTCAAGTGCCGCTTCAGGATCATCTGAACCTTCAACGTAAACTCTTAAAAATCCCGGAAATAAAATGCGAGTTCCGGAAGCTGAGAATTCAGCATCACCTGCTTCAATTTTTATTATCATGGAAGCTTTTTCGGCTTCTTTCATCTGAGTCGCCATGGTCCTTTTCCAAATGAGCTCATACAACTGAAGCTCACGACCACTTAATCCCGTTTTATCAGGATGAGTAAACTCAGCTCCCGCTGGTCGGATAGCTTCGTGGGCCTCTTGAGCGCCCTTTTGTTTAGCTGAATACTGACGGACTTCAGGATTTAAATACTCTTTTCCATATAGCTTTTGAACCATCTCGCGAGCTGCATTGATCGCCTCTTGGGAAAGATTAGGTGAATCCGTTCTCATATATGTAATGAGACCTTCTTCGTATAGGCGCTGAGCGGTTCTCATGGTGTCTTTGGAAGACATACCAAGTTTTCGGTTCGATTCCATTTGAAGAGTCGAAGTAATGAAAGGAATAGCTGGCTTTGAATTAAAAGTTTTCTCTTCAACAGACGTCACTATCCACGAAGCTTTCTCAATATTTTTAGCGAGATCCTTAGATTTTTTTTCATCTAATAAAACCACTTTCTTTTCATCGAAGAGTTTTCCAGTGAGACCATCGAAATCTTTACCACCCGCAACTCTACTTCCTTTAACTGAAGTAAGCTTAGCGTCAAAGAGGGCTTTCTTGTCTTTTTCAGGGTGAACTTGAGCTTTGATGTCCCAATAAACAGAGCGCTTAAAGCGCATACGTTCACGTTCACGCTCCACAATCATTT
>CAMAYW010000203.1 GCA_945862475.1 Bacteriovorax stolpii | reverse complement strand
AACGTCTAACTCGTAATCCGGTAGCTCTTGAAGGATAGTATAGAGTCGTTTTTGAAAATTTTCATCCAGCGCGTCAATGTTGGCAAAAATTACCGTACCACCATTGGCAAGTTCTAGAACTCCACGATTGAATTTTCCAGATTGATCGTCTCTGAAACCAAGAACCATCTTCTCTACCATTTGAGAATCGTTCGTGCAGTCAACGATTTCAATTCGTGCATTCTTTCTAACAGAGTTGTTATGGATATAAGCACCAAGTGCTTTTTTTCCAGAACCAGCTTCTCCTGAGATAAGAACCGGAGTCTTTGTAACAGCAACATTACGAGCTGTCTCAAGAGCGATGTTAAATTTTGGGTGATTGCCTACGAGTACTAAACCTTGAGATAACATTAGACCTCCTGTCCGTTGTTAGTTGGGTTTTCAATTATAATTTTTTTTCTACCAATTCTAATGTCGCTAATTCACTTCTACACATTTCTTTTATATGAGAAGGAACATCTTTATCGTTCGTTAAAACGTTGAATACCTCACGCCCTTCTGGCACTTTGGAATTCTTTATTAATGATAATCCATAAAGGTAACTAATACGTGAGCTGTAAGGAGATTTTTGAAATTTTTCCCTGAAAGATTTTGTCATATTTTCAAGCTCCTTCCATTCTGGACTACCTTCACCCGCATAGGCTTCTATGAGGAGGTAATTGATTCGCTCGGAAATATTCAAGATCGGTGCCGACTTCGATTGAACAATGTCATTATTCAACGCCCTTACCACTGTTTTAAATCTTTCTTGGTCTTTCAATTGATACAAAGACTCTACGTAACCCATTAAAAGATCAGCTGTTTGTCTCGGGGTTAACTGATTTTTTGGATTTTGTTTAATCAATACTTTTTCAAATTCTCCAATCGCATCGGAGTATCTTTTTTGATGAAAATGAACCAATCCCTGGTAGTAAGGATAGTTTAAAGAGTCCCTAAGTGACACTGGATATGAGGCCAACTTGGCTTCGGCCTCTGACCAATTTGAATCTGACACCATTCTAAGAAGACTTAACTCTTCTATCATTTGAGAAAGATCTGTCTTCTTAATTCTATCTACCCATATTGGAAAGGTTCTTTCTTCTTGATCTTGGACAGATTTAAAACTGGCAAGAGCACGATCAAAACTTTTATAGAGACCAATTTTTAAGAAAGAATCACAGACAACAAAATTCATGTAAAGATTCTTGGCCACTTTCGTTTCATATTTATCTTTGTAAACTTCCCAAATTTTAACCACTTTTGAATAGTCTTCTTTAAGATATGAATCCTGAATCATTCCATAGATGATTTCAGCTCCATCTCCATCAAACACTCTTCTCTCAGCAGGCTTTAAAGAGTCTTGTGGAAGTGAAGTCAGATAGGTCAGGGCCGCATCGTAATTTTTGGTAGAGATAAGAAGCCTTAAACGCACAAGCCATAAAAGTTTTTTAAGGTCTTGATTCATCGCTTTTGTTTCATCAGGGGACTGCTCTAAGAAAATTTCAACCTCTTTATCCTCAGGTCCTGGTTTTAACTTTCTATTCACTCTCATGGCAACATAACGAAGTTTCGCCTCATATCTGATTTCTGGAGAAGTAGAGCGATCAATCGCATTCTTATAAAGTAGCAGGTTTTCAGAAGCCGATTTGTCCAAAAGTTCATACGAGAGTGCTAGTCTTAAACGAGCATGAGGAGCATACAGAAGGTAGGAATAAGATGATAAAAACTCATCATAGACTTTTGAAGCGGACTCATAGTCAGCTAGACGAAAATAACTTTCTCCAACGTTATATAGGAGTGTTGGATGAATGGGTTTAGCGAGAGATTTTTCAACAGACTTATAACGCTTCACGAGCTCTTTCGTATCTCCTCGAGAAAGCATGGCAAAACTCATATACGCCATACTCATTTGAGGCGGAAGAATGTTTTCAATTTTCTTATTCTCTTTTAAAAAACTCTCAATTCTATCCACTTGGCGAAGCTCAGCGAGACAATGAAGAATAGTAAGCGCAGATTGAATGGTGAGTGTTTGATCAAATTCACCCCTGGCTTCTACATACAGTTCTTTTGCTAGCTCAAGAGTTCTAAGATTATCTTTAAGATCGACATGATATTGAATTAAAAACCTTAAGATAGATGACTTTAATTCATAATCCTTAGTCATGTCCTTGATGTTTCCTAGCATCACCATAGCAGATTGAGTTAACCCTTTGTTTGGCTTCGCTATGTTCCCCTTCAAGAGAGCATTAACTTTTAGAAATTCATTTGTCGTAAAATTTGAATCTCTGCCGTACTTTTTATCATAAAGAGTAATGGACTTATTCATCAGTCCCCATTTCTCTTCTCGATAGAAGTTAATCGACAATTGCATGTGAGCTTCTTTAGCATCATCTAAATTATCTCTATCCTTAATTGGGTACAGAGAATCTGGAATTTTAGAATTGAGATTAATATCTCTCTCTAATTGAGGGATCATTGGTCCGTAATCCCAAATAAAACTCGCTCCGTACCTAAAGTCCCGAAATTCAGGATTGACCTGCTTCTCCGAAGCAGCTTCCTGAGAAGCAACAACCGCTGGAAGAATTTTACTTTTTTGAATCAATGCAATCGGGGCCTTAGAAAGTGACTTTTTAGAAAGAAGCTCAGGTTTTTTTTCTTCCACTGGAATAGGAAGAGGTTTTTGAAGAGCGGAAGTTTTCTCATTAATAAGATCCGTATTAATCCAGAAATCTAAGATATATTTTTTATCTCCATCTCTATAAAAAGAAAAAAGCTCAACTGAAGGGTCTTTAAGTTTTACCGAAATGGTGGCAGGTTTTGCCGGGAAATTTTCTTTTGAGTAATTTACTCCGTCGATATATTGACTGTTAAGACTCAATTTCCCTATTTCAGATGAGAGAGTTTCGAACATTTCTAAATTAACCGTCTCAATAAATAAGGATTGATCCTTTTTAACTATGAAAAACTGGTCTCTAGGTACAGAAAGATTCCATCTTAAATGAGTTTTGAGATTTTCCTGACTGATTATATCAGATAGAGCAACCTGTGCAGAAAGAGCACAATACAAAGCAAGGATTAAAGAGCTGGTAGCGAGCTTTATCATTCGTGAAGACTTCCTGTTTTCACTGATTAAAAGTAGGAGAGAACTCATCATGAGGTCAAATTTTCCTACTTAAATCAGTTTAACTTACTTTTTGATTTGGAAAAGAACAAATTTACCTATCGGCAAAAAATTCCAGTCGAAGGATTGACACTTTCTTTATACCCATAATCATAACAATAACTTAAAATAGAGAAGAGATATTACCTGTTAAAATTGGTTTATTATGAAGTTCTGGCCTGTTATTTTTCTCCTTACTGGCTGCTCACTTTTTATGAGTGGTCCCGATCAACCACGTACCGCTAAAAATTCTCGTTATATTATAGATTACAAACATTCTGACTGGTTTGAGAAAAACGATGATAAATCTGATTACGTTTTTGAAAATAAAAAAGACGCTCGCATTTTTTTATCAAATAGTTTTTGTGACGAATTTCAAGAGCAAAGCTTAGATAAACTCGCTAAAAAAATTTTTAAAAATATCCAAAACTTTAAAATGACAGGTTCTCAATTTATCACTTTTAAGGGGCGTGAAGCTTTTAAGAGCGAGGGGTATGGCCAGGTAGATGGAGTCAACGTGAATTTGATACTCATGAACACGAGAAGAGACAATTGTTATTTCGACTTCCTTTCCATTACTCCATCGAAGGCCGTAACAGAATCTAAATCTTTTGACGACTTCCTCAATAGTGTGGAGTTTAAATGACTCTGACATCCCTTAAAAATGATTTTAAAGTCATTGGAGAAATCATCATTCTCTTCAATGATTCTGTCCGATGTATTTTCTCGAGGCCATTCTACCTAGGACGCCTCTGGGAACAAATGGTTCATTTAGGAATAGAATCTCTCTCCATCACGATTGTTATCGGACTTGTTACAGGTCTAGTCATGACTCTTCAATTTGGTTATGGCCTTGAAAAATTTGGTGGAACACTTTACGTACCTGCTATCGTTTCTTTATCTATCATGCGGGAACTTGCGCCTATATTTACGTCTCTTCTTATCGCTGGCCGAATCGGATCAGGAATTAGTGCAGAGATCGGAGCGATGAATGTCACTCAACAAATTGACGCCATTAGGGCCTTGGGAACTAATCCTATAAGAGTGCTCGTCGTACCGAGACTTGTCGCAAGTATGATTTCTCTTCCTCTTCTTGCAACTCTCTCGGCTTTTATGGGAATTCTTGGTGGTCTTCTCATCGCTTATGTGGAATTTAATATTCCAGCTGGATTTTACTTAAATAAAGTTCTCTCTACCATCACTATAAGTGATGTTTTTGGTTCTATGCTAAAGTGCGTTTTTTTTGGAATCATTATTTCTCTACTCGCTTGCTACAGGGGATTTAAAACTCGTGAAGGAACAAGAGGGGTAGGCTCTTCTGCTAAATGGGTCGTGGTCAGAGCATCTATCGTTATCCTTATTTCTGACTTCTTTTTAAGTAAACTCCTTATTTTATTATTTGATTAATTTATGAATAAAATTTTAGAAATAAAAAATTTAGTTAAAAGGTTTAAGGATAAAGAAATCCACGGCCAACTTTCTTTAGACTTAAAATCTGGAGAAACGATAGGACTTCTCGGTCCTTCGGGTGCCGGAAAATCCGTTCTATTAAGATCTATTATTGGATTGGAAGAGATCGATGAAGGAGAAATCCATTTTCTTGGGAAAAGAATTGATCATCTTTCTGAAGAGGAATTATATCCGATTAGAACAAAAATATCTTATGCCTTTCAAAATGGAGCTTTATTTGATTCTGAATCAGTTTTTGAAAATATTGCTTATCCTCTTTTTGAGCATACGAAACTTACTGAAAAAGAAATTGAATTAAAAGTCATAGAGAGTTTAAAAATCGTCAATCTGGAAAATGCTATGGATCTCATGCCCTCCGACCTCTCTGGTGGTATGCAAAAACGGGTTGGACTCGCAAGGGCGATGGTTCTAGACCCAGAGATTCTTCTTTATGATGAACCTACCGCCGGACTAGATCCTTCTAATATAGAGACTGTGATAGAGATTATTAAAAAGTTTAAAGCGAAGGGAATTTCAGGTATTTTCGTCACTCACGACATCCCTACTGCCAAAAAAATATGTGATAGGATACTCATCCTAAAAT
>CAMAYW010000202.1 GCA_945862475.1 Bacteriovorax stolpii | reverse complement strand
TAGAAGGATTTGATGTGATGGGGCGCTATAGTCCAGTTCAAAAAATCTATTCTCCAACGAACTTAACTTTAGCTAATACTCTTACAGTGAATGACCAAGTTTCCCTCGAGATTATTCCAGGGATGATAGTGGATGTGCAGGGTGGGTATCCATTTGTGAAAGCGATTGAAAATTCCAAAGTGGCCCACGCTTGTATGGCGAAACATTTCCTAGAATTTACTTCAGGTATTGCTCCAGTGGCGAGTCAGTATTGTTCATTAAAATCAGTCTACACGCATCTTGTAGAGAACCGTCCTGTAAAAGATATTTTTAGAGCACTCGTGAATGAAGATTCATTTAAAAAAGTGAAGAGGGTCCCATGAGTATTAATCGAAGACAATTCTTAAAAGGGTTTGGAACTTTTTCCCTGGCCCTACCTCATATGGTTTCCCTGATGTCGAAGGAGGCCTTAGCACAGGTCCTGGCTTCTCCATCAGCACCGATTTTTATTGGGATGATTAGTCCTAATGCCATTGATGACACCGCTTGGTTTCCTCAGGTCACTGGGGGGTGGGAAGTTTTAAGTAATCATGCTAAAAGAATTTCTCTCAGTCAGTTTTCTACTTCGGGTGCAAGTCGTATCTTTGATGCGACCTTTTCATCTCAGTACAAAAACTACACTCTCATTCGAGGGCTAGGACTTTTTGCACCTAAACCAGGGCATCAGCACGGGGCCCTCTGTTTTGGATCTCATTACGGAGTTCAAACAACGGTACCCACTGGTTGGATTCATAATCCGACGTTAGATAAAGTTTTAGAAAATAGTCCTAAGTTTTATGGATCAGATACACCCGTCATTAAAAATTTATCAGTTAGTACGGCGCAGACTCATGGGGCTTCGTACAGTGCTGATGGCGTGAGATCTCCTTGTTACACTGATCCCAAAGTCCTATTTGATTTATTATTCGGAACGACAACTAGTTCCGGATCAAATACATCTTCAATCTTTAATTCTGTGATGTCTGATTACAACCGAGTACGAAATGATTCTCGAATTAGTTATTCGGATGGACTTCTTTTGCAAGAGAGAATGGATATGTTTTCTGATCTTCAAAACTCTCTTAACGTTATTCCTGGAGGATTGTGTGCTCCTCCTGCCACTCCAGCGAGTTTTGCGAAATTGTCGACTAAAAATAAATCGGGAGTGATTGAAGACATCGATACAAATGCGCATGTGAATGCAATGGTTCAGATTTCGCTTGCTGCGATCAAGTGTGGACTAACGAGAATTTTAATGTGGAATGAACTCATGCCGATGGGACTACTGCATTACCTTCATCATGATAGCTCTCACGGTGGGTCTCCAAGTTGGGATACGCAAATTACTTATCAGAAATGGATTCATAAAAATATTTTTTCTAAATTTGTAGCGGGCCTTGATGTTCCGGACGGCACTGGAAAAACTTATCTTGATAGAACTGGACTTGTGCACATTTTAGAAAATGGAGAGGATGGGGTTCTTCATAACTTGAATGATGCTTACGTTATTTGTGCAGGGAAAATGAATGGCTATTTTAATAATGGCTTTTTCTACGATTACAATACCATTAGTTCTTCTGGGATGACGGTGAATCTTCCTTTAAATTGTTTGTGGAATCAAATCCTTCAGGGTGGGGGACTTTCGCCTGTAGATTACTTAACCGCTGGACAAGAGGGGGGAGGTTTTGGATTTTCGTCATACACTTGGGGACCAGGTTTCTATAATAATGGAAGCTTTTATTCCCCAAATTATAAACCTTCTGCCGCCTACGCCTCGGGGCTGCTGCCTTTCATGAAAACAGCTTAATTTTCTTCTCCCAAATGTCGAAAAGGTACTGCATACCTTTTCGACAAAAAACTATGATGAAATCGATTCTTTTTATATTCACCTTTTTAATTTTTGGTTGTTCCTCAACGAAAGAAGAAATCGTTCAAGGCTATGACGGACCTCAATTGGAAAATGCGCTCAATAAAATTCAAGGTCGAACGCAAACCGAGGTATTAAAAATCATGGGAAATCCGGCGATTCATGGATTATGTAAGGACTGTGACGGTAAGAAGATTTACCGCATGATCTATCTTAAAAAAGATATGACGAGATTTTACGCTGATTTATTTAACAATACTGACACTGACATTGAGTGCGTGGTTTTAAATCTTAAGTGGGATTCCAAAACAAAAAAATTCATTTTTTATCGTAAAGGCGGCTTCACCGAAGCAATCAAGTGTAATCAAAAAGAGGGTGCTATTATGAAACTTAAGGAAATCCTCGATCTTCAGGAAGCTCAAGAAGCCGAAGCCCTCAAGGCCAAGAAGAAGAAATAGCGAAAAGGTATACGCTACCTTTTCGACATTCCCCAAGACGTAAAAATTCCAATGCTCTGCTCTGCTTTCAAATAATTCTCACGACTTCGTAAATTCTTACCTGGCCCTTTTTTTTCAAGGGGTGAAGTCCTAAAACTTCAACCTCTCCAAAAGGTACCTGGTAACTTATGGCACGCCCCCTCTTAATTCGCTCAGAAACTCATCCCTATCACGTGACTTCGAGAAGTAATAACAAGGAATTTTTCCCTATTCCCTTGAGGGAAGTCTGGTTCATTATGATGGAGCAACTAAAAATAGAAGTGAAGGAACACGCTCTTGCTGTTCATGCTTTTGTTCTCATGGGCAACCATTTTCATCTTCTGTGCCACACGCCTAATGGGAATCTCGATCAGATCATGCAGCGGTTTTTAAGAATGGTGTCGGTAAAAATAAACATCAGAAATCGATCGATTAATCACGTATGGGGAAACCGCTATAAGTGGAGTCTTATCGAGTCGCAAGCCCACTATTTTCAGGTTTATCGGTATATTTTTCAGAACCCCATTCGAGCAAAAATCTGTCCCAAAGTTCAAGACTACCCCTATTCAACCATCCACCCGTGCCCCCTACCTCTTCATTCCTTTATCCCTATGTCCTTTGGGGGGCAGGAAGGGGAGCTTTTGTGGCTCAATGAGGTCCTAAAAACGGATGATCAGGAAGTCATTAAACTTGGATTAAAAAAGCAGCACTTCGAGGTAAGTAAAAGAAACCTAAAGCTCTTTAATAAACTAACTCCCCCGTCGAAAAGGTAGACGGTACCTTTTCGACAATTTCATCCTTGAATTTTCCTTTTCAATAATCGAGAATGAGCGAAATTTTCACTCTTAATGGAGCTCTAAATGAAGCTAAGCATCATCGGAACTGGCTATGTTGGTTTAGTCACTGGAACTTGTTTCGCAGAAATGGGTCACGACGTAACTTGTATCGATATCGATGCCGCTAAAGTTGAGAGAATGAAAAAAGGCGAGTGTCCTATTTTTGAACCAGGACTTGAGTCCCTTATGCAGACTAACTTTAACGAAGGCCGCCTTCATTTCGCTAATAACTACGATTCCGTTAATAAAGCTGAAGCTATTTTCTTGGCCGTAGGCACTCCTTCTTCAGATGATGGCCAGGCCGATCTTAAATACGTATTTGCTGCTTGCGATTCAATTGCACCATACCTTAAGGATGATTCCGTTGTGGTCGTAAAATCCACTGTCCCAGTAGGTACAGGGAATAAAGTTCGTGAGCACCTTAAAGGAAAAACCAAGGCGAAATTTTTTGTTGTGAATAATCCAGAATTTTTAAAAGAAGGTTCTGCTGTTGAAGACTTCATGAAGCCTGAAAGAATTATTGTTGGGGCCCAAGAAGATAAGGCTTCCGAGATTATTGAAGAGCTTTATGAGCCTTTTAATCGCCAAATTAAGCGCACGATTCGCATGAGTAATATTTCTGCAGAGATGACAAAATATGCAGCGAACTGTTTTCTTGCGACGAAAATTTCCTTCATGAATGAAGTCGCTCGTCTGTGTGATATCGTTGGAGCAGACGTAGAGGAAGTTCGTCACGGAATTTCTACAGACTCTCGGATTGGTTCTCAATTTCTTTATCCAGGTCCTGGCTACGGCGGATCTTGTTTTCCAAAAGATGTGAAGGCCCTCGTTCATACAGCGAAAGAGCACGGCATTCATTTTAAGATTGTGGAAGCAGTTGAAGAAGTTAATAAAGAGCAGAAAAAATATCTCGTTGGAAAAGTGAAGAAGCA
The DNA here is from genome assembly GCA_945862475.1 of Bacteriovorax stolpii. GTDB lineage: Bacteria > Bdellovibrionota > Bacteriovoracia > Bacteriovoracales > Bacteriovoracaceae > Peredibacter. The sequence continues at coordinate 1,103 of CAMAYW010000202.1, read as the reverse complement.
CTTTAAAGATGATCTTAAAGGTAAAACGTTTGTCCTTTGGGGAACGGCCTTCAAAGCGAATACGGACGATATCCGTGAGACTCCTGCGATTGATACAGCGGTTGAGCTTCATAAAGCTGGGGCAAAAGTTCGCATTCATGACCCAGAGGCTGCTGACCATTTTGAGTCACTTATGTCGAAGATGGGAATTCCTGTTGATCAGTTCGAAAATAAATACGATGCACTCAATGGGGCCGATGGTTTACTGGTTCTCACTGAGTGGAAGCAGTACCGCGCTCCTGATTTTGAAGAGATTAAGTCTCGCTTAAAGAACGCCGTGATCTTTGACGGAAGAAACCTCTACAACACGAAGAAAGTGTTGGAGCAGGGGTTTACTTACTACGCGATCGGGAAGGCGATTAAGTAATTTAACTCGCACCCCTTAGGGATTCTCAGATAAAGCACCTAAAATACATGATTCGGAGAGTGTCTCGGAGATAATCTGGGGCATGTATTTTTTTCCTTCCAATTAATAAATCCACAACCTTGTCCTTAACGCTGTTATATTTTTCAGAAATATAGAAGGTGTGTGGATGCTTGAGCTTACTGTTTTAGCTATTGAAGCATCTGACTTCTGGGGAATGAATAAAATAGAGGTCTTTGATTTAAATAATGAATTTCTATTTTTGAAATGGAAGACTTCTAACTACAAAATAAAGAGCCATTTGAAACCAAAGTAAGAAGAGAAGAAAATATATGTATGAATTGAATCAAAATTACTTGATGGTCGATACTGTAAAATTTGATGGAAATGATTTTAATTCATGGCTTAGTTACTTTTATGACAAAGCTGAAAAAGCTCAAATTTTCAGTGCTACCTTGAATTGCTTGAATTTTAAAACTAAAGAATCTGCAATTGTAATTGGTAACAAATGGTTACAGTTTTCTAATCTGATGCCAAAAATATTATGCCTTCTTGCAAGCAAAGTTGATTCAAATCAAGCAAGAATGAGAATTCTTAAAATTGCTTGGGAGGAGCTGGGTCAAGGACAGACAATTCACATACATCCAGAAACATTTAAAAAATGTCTTGAGCTAGCTGATGTTAAAATAAATGAGACTAA
>CAMAYW010000201.1 GCA_945862475.1 Bacteriovorax stolpii | reverse complement strand
AAATGTTCCGGCCGGGGCCCAATGGGCGGCCATACAAAGATAAAAATATTCTGATAAATTTAAGTACTTAAGGGAATTAAGATTTTTTTTGTATTGAGCAAGCTTTAGAAGGTAATCTCTCTCTTTGCCTTCGAGATTTAACTCCCCCTTAAATAAAAAAGGGGCAGTGATCTCGACATCTTTTAAAAGTAAGTTTGGAGCGATCCCGCTCAATTCTAGATTCGAACGAAGTACTTTTTTTGCCATACAATTAATTTTTCTTAGTAAATTCTGCCTCTATGACGTCATCGCTACTAATGGTCGCCTTTTCATTAAAAGAACCTGAGGGCCGCTCTGCACTTCCACCCATTCTTACTGTTCTAAAAACAAATTTATTTCGACTTGAACCAATTCCCAATTTTTCCATCGTCTCCCCCCCCAGTGCAACTAACCAACTGATGGTCACGAGGACGGGATTGGTGTGAAAATAGCTGACTGTCGCAAGTCCGGCCACGAGGATTCGAGGACAAAAAATGAAACCTAACCACCAAATGAATCCTCCTGTCGCAACTGAAGAGAAAAGAAGGGTCAATCTTGGGAAAATAGTGATGAAAACGAGAAAGAAAATCCCGTGTTTTTGGAAAAAATCGGTCGTACCAAACTCTAATTTAGAGAGGTCCATCATGATGGAAGTTGCCACCACTAAAAGAAAAAAAATAGCTATACCTCTAAGTGCAAGTATTTTCATATTCCCCTATTATCTTTAAATATTTTTTGCGGATCATACTCTAATTTCCACCCTTTGGTATAGGGTTTCTTCTGGACTATTCCCTATTAGACTTGTTAGGTTGTCTTTATGAAAAACATCTTCATTTTTTCTCTTATACTTCTAAGTTTTAAGGTCTTAGCTATTGACTACGGAATCGATCGCTTATGGGATAGTGAAGTACAATCGAAATTGATTGGAAAAAGACTCGCTGTTCTCACTCATGCCGCTGGCCAGGATAAAAATGGGCAGCACCTCATAGATATCCTTTTTAAGAACTATGACTTAAAGAAAATATTCGCACCTGAACATGGTTTAAGAACTCTGGCCGATGAGTGGGTCCAAGATGGAACCGATGAATCAACAGGTCTCCCTGTTATTTCACTTTATAAAAGATCCACCAAGGCACCTAGTCCAAAAGATCTGGAAAACATTGATGCAATTGTGATTGATCTTCAAGATGTTGGTGTTCGTTATTACACCTATTTTTCTACAATCGCTGAAGTGATGAAGGCATCGGCCCCATTGAATGTTGAGATCATTCTTTTGGATAGACCAAATCTATTAGGTGGAGAAAGACTCGAAGGCAAAGTTCTCGATTCGACTTTAGCTGGTGGATTTACCTCTTATCATACTGTTCCCACTCGCCATGGAATGACCTTGGGAGAACTCTCTTTAATGATTAACTCTGAAAAACAAATGGGTGTAAAGCTCACGATCATTCCAGTCACTGGATGGGGTAGAGAAAATCAAATTCAAAACCTTGATAGACCTTGGATCGCTCCCTCACCGGCCCTGATCGAGATCAAGCAAGTTGGACTTTATGCCATTTGGGGAAGTCTAGAGAATTTCAATCTCGCTGTCGGTAGAGGAAAAACGAACGAACTCGCCTTTAAAGTTCTTGGCGCCCCATGGATCACGGAAGATGAATCTAAATTACTTGCCAATGAATTAAATCAACTTGGTTTCTCATCTGTAACCTTCTCCCCTTTTAGTTGGAACGTAACGAGGGCCGTCTATACTGGACAAGTCGCACACGGTGTTTGGCTTGAGTGGAATGGAGAGGAAGTCAGAACTGATGAATTTACATACAAGGTTTCATCGACTCTTGTTCGATTATTTAAAAATCGGCTCAATGTGGAAAATATGTCATCTCGAACCTACGGTTCGGCCACAATGGTCAATGCTATAAAAAATGGTATCGAATGGGATGCTTATAAAAAAGTCATTGACCCAGAGCTAGAATTGTTCAAAGTCAGAAGAAAACCCTTCTTACTTTATTAGTTACTCAAAAATAAGTTTATCTTTTTTTTTCGCTAGTCGAGTCACGGTATTAATAAGACCAACGTGACTATAAGTTTGAGGAAAATTTCCCCACTGCCCACCATCAATAGAACTTAAATCTTCACTCAGAAGACCGACATGGTTTTCGTGAAGAATAATATTTTCTAAGACTTTCTCTGCTTCTTCTAAAAAGCCCAAACAAATGAGGGACTCAATATACCAATAGGTACAAATTAAAAACGTTGCATGTGTTTCACCAAAGTCGTCTAGAGCGCGGTATCTGTAAACCATTCCCTCACTCGTCAATAATTCTCTCTGGAGAGCATGAAAATGCGCCTTCGTTTTTTCGTCATGAGGAGAAAGATAATTTAAAATTATGAGAAGAAAGGCGCTGGCATCGAAAGTTTCAAGAGTTTGATCTGCCATATAGCATTTCAAATCTGGGTGATAACATTTCTCAATGTTATTCTTAGCAAGCTCAATCACTTTTTTTGACTGATTTAAAAGTTCACTATCTTGATAGTGAATCGCTATTTTCTCACTGGCCTTTCCTCCCGCCCAGTGAAAAACATAGGTTTCAAGATGTTTTTGTTTTTTACCTCTAAACTCCCAGATTCCTGAATCAGGTTCATCCATCCTGAGTTCAATTTGAGTCAGAAGATTTCTAATGGTATCTAAACTTAATAACTGCTCCCGATGAATTATTCTCTCATCCATGTAAAGGGGCAATAAACTTAAAATAACCTGTCCAAATGAATCATACTGTTTCTGCGAAAAGGCTGCATTTCCCACTCGCACAGGACCTTCCTCTAAATATCCTTTCAAAGTGAGTTCTCCTTCAGGAATATTAGACTCTCCATTAATCTTGTAAACAGGTTGGAGATGTGAAATGTCATAAAGAATATTATTAATAAAATGAAGATACTTTTCTGCTTCCTCAAAATGTCCAAGACTCGTCATAGCTGATAAACTAAAATAGGAATCCCTTAGCCAACAATAACGATAATCCCAGTTTCTACCACTTCCGGGATATTCAGGTAGAGAGGTCGTACCGGAAGCAATGATCGCTCCAGTATCTTCAAATTGATGAAGTTTAATCGTAAGCGCAGACCTAATCATTTGTTTTTGAAAAAGATTTGGTATCGCAGTGTCTTTAACCCAACTTCTCCAATAACGGATTGTTTTGTAGTAAAACTCTTCGAACGTCTCCTTAAGTGGAAGTTCAAAGGGAACTCCGCCAGAAAGAACCATATAGATATCTTCGGTTAGGACAAATTCTCTTTTTTCCAGTAAGTAAATTTTCGGTGCATTTGTTGTAAGTCTTAGTGGAAAGTGAAGACCTTGATAGTTGATGTGATTAGAACCAATCGTCGAATCTGGAATCGTCTCACCGTAGTGACCACGCGGATCGCAAATAATTTTAATCCTAGGCTGACCTTTCAATCTTTTAATCTTCCTAAAAAATTGAAGCGGTTTATGATAACGATCAAAGACTTTAAAGCGAGGGGCAAAATCCAAAACTTCAAAGTCTCCATCTTCCGTAAAGAAAGTCGTGGAAATGATTGTTGTGTTTTCAATATATCTTTGACGTGTCGAAAATTTTGACTGCGGAATAATTTTAAATGAGCCACCCTTTTCTTTATCAAGAAGGGAACCAAAAATAAAACTTGAGTCCATCTGTGGCCAACACATCCAAGTAACATCACCTTCAAGATCTACGTATGCCAGGTAGTGACAGTTTCCAGTGATGGCCATGTTATAGCGATGAGCCTTCTTCATTTTCGAATTTTAGAATAAGATTCGTCTCAATTCAACGGAGGTCATGTTATGTCACGATGCCTTCTAGTTAGTAACAGACTGCCTATTTCAGTTAATCATAGCGAAAATAAAATGATGATGAATTCAGGAGGTTTGGTTTCGGCCATCCGAGGGTTAAATCCAGAGAGAGTTGGTTTTAATTTTGAGTGGCTGGGAATTGTTACAAATGAAACCGAAGCTAATTTAATCCAAGGCATGGAGCCTGGAGTCTGCTGTAACATGAAGTGCCACCCGCTCTTAATTAACAAAAATATTTTTGATGATTTTTATAATTTGTATTGCAATGATGTCCTGTGGCCTCTTTTTCACTATGAAGGGAATCTCGTGCATCACAAACAAGAAGGCTGGAACGCTTTTTGCAAGGTGAATGCAATTGTTGCTGATGCGATTATTAAAGAAGCAAAAGATGACGATCTTATTTGGATTCATGATTTCCATCTTCTTCTCGTACCAGGCCTCATCAAAGAAAAAAGACCAAATCTTAAGGTTGGCTTCTTTTTACATATCCCTTTTCCGAGCTCAGAAATATTTCGAGAATTGCCCCAAAGAAAAGAAATTATTAACTCACTTATTCTTTGCGATCAAATTGGATTTCATGATCTTTCTTATCTTAATCATTTCAGAAGTAGCGTTCAGCGTGTTTTAGGTAAAGTAATACCCAAAGAACGAGCACTGGGAGTTTATCCCATTTCAATAGATTCTGACTATTTTCTTAAGCTAGCACAAAATCAAAAAACAATTTCTTGTATTGACCAATTTTCAAGTGCAAAAGTTAACATGCAGTGGATTCTAGGTGTTGATAGACTCGATTATATTAAAGGTTTATCACTCAAATTAAGTGCATACAGAAGTTTTCTGCAAAAGTTTCCCGAGGAGCATAAAAAAGTTCAGTTAGTGCAAATCATTATCCCTTCCAGAATTAATGTTACTGAATATCAAATTTTAAAAGGAAACATTGAACAAGAAATTTCAAGCATCAATGGCGAGTTTGGAACACCTGATTGGACTCCTATTAAATATATTTTTAACTCAGTTACAGAATTTGAATTATCGGCACTTTATCAATTAAGTGAAGTGCTACACGTTAGTTCAAAACGTGATGGTATGAATCTCGTCTCCCTAGAGTATGTCATATCTCAATCAAGTGAAAAACCTGGGGTTGTGCTTCTAAGCGAATTTGCAGGAGCACATTCGACTCTGAGTTATGCTGTGTCAATTAATCCTTGGGATATTCACGAAACGGCACAAAAATTAAAAGAGGCTTTAAACCAACCTATAAAGAAGAGGAGACATGAAATTAAATTAATGCAAAATTTTTTATTAGGCTATAACTCTTCAGATTGGGCCAGATTATTTTTGAGAGATCTATGTTGGCATCCCAAAGAAGAAGCTTATAAAAAAAACTTTTTAAGTGATGGTCTTTTTCCTTGGATGTCTAAA
>CAMAYW010000200.1 GCA_945862475.1 Bacteriovorax stolpii | reverse complement strand
CTTCAAGGTGAGATTTTTCAAGTTTTATATTGGCTTGAGTACTTGAATAGAGGATGTAGTCATAAAGTGAAGCTAACTCTTTTGCGACTTCGCCACCAACTTCAAAATCAAGACTATTGGAAAGTTCGACGATGATATCTTGCATCTTTCCAATATATTCACCTTTTTTGGCGAGGTTTTTTTGCTCTATTGCTTCGATTCCTTTTTTGCAGTTTTTAATCGCTGCTTGATAAAGCATAAGTAGAATTTGTTCTTTGCTTGCTGTTTCCACAGAAGTCTTTTTATAGGCACCTAAACCATAGCTCATTGGACCCTCCTCCGATGTCGCTTAAATATTATCATAATTGAGTCATCCCTGGTGGAGCGGCAAATCCTGCAAGCCCAGCACCTTGGCCTTTAATTTTTGATATTGTTTCTTCTAATCGGGCAAATTTTGCCTTTAGAACTTCCTCTTTTTGCTGAACGATTCGCTGTCTATTGGCTATTTGGCGATCAATTTGACCGATTTGGCTTTGGAGGCCACCCTTCCTGTTCGGAAGAACACCATTGGGTGGTGATAATAAAACTCTCGCTGTTTCATCTAAAATATCGATAAAACCGTTTGTTTTACCGCCCTCTGGACTATATTTTCCAGTGAGAACTTGAGTAACCGCTTTATAGTCTTTTGATAAAGCCGCTTCGAACTTTGCTTGATCAAATTTAAGTAGACCGTCACGTTGAAAAGTTAGACCTAAATCACCCACTCTCATGGGGCCAGCATCAGTTTGAATGGTAGAGAAGACTGCTGATCGCACTCGGCTCTCGATCGTTTGTAGGGTCGAGTCTCCACCAAGAGTTCGTGATGTATCAGTTTTCTCGTCAAGAGAGTTTTGTTCTTTAATAAACTTCAGGACGTTATTGATACCATCGATCATGCTACTGATCTTTCCACCAATCTTTTGAACATCCTCCGTAACTTCTAGCGTAATTTCCTCTCCTGGTTTAGCCTTTTTTAAATCAATTGTAAGACCAGGAATGACATCCGTTACTTTATTACTTGGAACTTCAATTTCAAAACCATCAAGTTTAATTTTGGCATCTTGGGCGGGACGCTCTTGTTCAAAATAGAGATCAACTTCACCATCAACTAGGTAGAGGTAGGGAAATTCAACTCTCTGCTCGTCACCTGTTTCACTCATAGAGATCATGAGTCTCCATGGCTCGTCTTCTCCTTTACCATCATTGACAACAGTTGCCTTCATGCCAAGTTCCGCATCATTGTTAATCAGTTTTGCGATACCGGCGAGGTTGGCATGTTTTTCATCAACATAAATTTCTTTTTTATCACCATTAGGGAGTATGGCCTTGATATAACCAACTCCGAGATAAGTTTTTTCTTTGTCCTCGACACCATTACTAAAAGCAGAGGATTTTTGTGCCAGTTGAAGAACTTCGAGTTGATATTTTCCAGGGTCTGCAACGTTCTTATCTGCAGAAACACTAATGTCTTTACTATCGCCGGTGTTGATAGCTAGTTCTCTTAGGCTTCTCGCGTTTTTATTTTTTAAAATTTCAGCGCGCATGCCTTCAACGAGAGTTGTGAGTTGCTGAACGAGCCCTTTTTTATCATTAATTTTAGATTTTCTGGTTTCCATTTGCTGAATAGGAATTTTTTCAGCTTCAATGATTTGCTGAACGATATCCTTAGGGAGACCTGAATTAATGGAACCGAACGATATCCCCAAATCTTTCCTCCATGAAAGTAAGCGGACGATTGGAGTCAGGTATAAATCCTTTACACCCATCATAAGAGTATCACGGGACTTAGTTGTCGCAAGTGGGAAGAAAGTGAGCTACCATGAAGGTGATGGAAAAGGAAAAAGAGAGGAGATGAACAACTTCCCCTCTCTTTTTCAATTCGTCTATAGGTTTGGGATTTCGATTATTATCTTATCCCATCATTCTGATCGGATATTATGGAAGATACTTTAGTAAAAAAATCAAATATTGCTTGGGATAAGTCGAAATTCTTCTTAAATCGATTACTTAGCTACTTCGCTTTTTTACTTATTCCTATTTGGGTTCAGAAATCCCTCCAGATTAATATTTTGGGTCAGAGTTTTCTCATGCTGGCCTATCTCCTATTTATGGGTGGCCAGTGGTATCTTTTGGGTAAAGAGATTGATCACAGGCTCAAAATTTACTTCAGAGCGAACTCAACCATCGATCGAGTCCTTTATCGACTCATCATAGGTTATGCCACTATGATGATTGTTTTCAATTTAATGGCATTCATTCCTGAGAGTGTTGTGAGGCACTTTTTCTGGGGATTCTTTGCTTGCATTGGTCTTTTTTATTCTTGGCCTACGCGTGGAAAAATTATTGAAGAATCTGTATCGACACAATTCACTGAGTACAAGTATCTCGATTCATTTGAGAAAACAGTTTTAATTATTTCTTTAGCGATGTTCTTAACAAGCATGCCTAGTTTTCCTTTCATGAGTAATCTTGAAACGCTCAAGCTCATTGTTGATCCAGATGAAAAAATGCATGGGCAAATTTGGAACTACTTGCACATGAACTTTTTTCCTTTTAAGAGATTTCCTCATTTGGTTAATCTTGGTTGGAGCATGCATTTCTACTTTATTAATTTTAGTATTTATCTGCTCGCATTTTACGGAATCATGAGATTCTTCATCTCCCGTAGGCTTTCAATCCTTGGTCTTTTTGCTTTGATTTCAACATGGTCTTTCTCTCTTTACTTAAAAAAAGATCCCTTTCTTGGCGCTACCAATTGTTTTTCTGTTCTCTGGGTATGGTCGATTTTATGGTGTATTAAAAGTTCTACTTATCGATCGGGTCTTATGTATGGACTTTTATGCTACATGGGTGTTGTTTTAAATTTAAATTACGTTTTTTTATTCCCGATAGGCCTTGGTCTTCTTTACTTTTTTTTCTTAAAGGAATCAACGGATTGGTATCGAGCTCAATTTGTAAAATATTCGATGCTTGGCATGTTTCTAATTCTCCTGACCATGATAACGCAAATTGATTTGCGATTTTTTGAGAGCCCATTTAAGTTCGTCCAGCTTTACTCACATTTAGGGCTCATGATTAAGAGAAAGTCTTTTTATGCTCTCTCAATTTTAGGTTTAATAACCTTATTGATCATGATTTTTAAACCCAATAGAAAATTACTCACAGTTTTAACAATCGATATTCAGCGCTTGAGAGAATTCAGTCTTCTCATTTTTTGTATATTGATGATGGGAATCTTTGTTGAAAAGGACCTCATTCATAGTTTTGGTTTATTGTGGTTCTTGGTATTTCTGAGTGTACTTCCCTTAGAGTGGATTTTTCAGAGTATATCTCGCCTACGTTCTAGAAGAAATTTTATCTATTTGATTTATGTCCTCGTTTGTCTTCTTGATTCTCACTTCGAGGGGAGGCTCAGAATCCTTTATAATTTCTATCAATCTCCCCCTGATATAGTTGAGATAATTAATCGTGAGGAATAAGTTAAGATCTCAGATTTACTTACTTTTTAAATAATTCTTTTGCACCGTTCACACAAGGCCTGATACAATTAGATTAAGAAATTCGGGAAGAGAATGGATCTCTTCTTCGCGATCAAGGAGGACTTTTGTACAAGGCACCCTTAACCGCTACTGTGTTTAAAGATTTCTCATCCTGTTATCAGCAATTCGCTTCGAAAAACTCCCACAATTCAGACCAACCATTCGTCTATGTCGACTCCGACGGAGTAAAGCTTGTCACTGGTGTTGTAGACGATAATACCGACATGAATGACGGTATTTTTGCCATGTCTATGGCGGAAGACGGATTCGTGGAAATGCTTGCCATTCATGAGGCCAGCTGAAAGTTATTTGGGGAAAAGTAAAGCAGTCAACAACTGTTCTTAAAAATTCTACAGGGGAACTTTTGAGTTCCCCTTTTTTATGTCCCTGATATTCCAAAAGCATCTAAGGTCATTGTAAGATTAGTAGAGATTTTCACAATAAATTAGATTGTGGAAAACTAGGGGATAATTGTGGATAAACAACAATTTTTAATGAGTCCTTTGGCCAAATTTTTACAGATTCATGTAAAAACCCTTGATGCGGTGGTGCAGCAAGAAAATCGGCCACAATCTTCCCTGAAGGCTGACGGTTCTCCCGTTACAGAACTTGATCATGCTCTTTCGAATTCAATTGAAGAGCTGATGATGCTTTTTAACCCTTCGTTTACTTACTATTCTGAAGAAAATTTTTCTGATTGGTCTTTTCCTTTGATTGCCGTTGATCCACTGGATGGAACGATTGAATTTATTAAAGGCAGAAATGAGTGGTCGATCTCAATTGGCATTTTTCAATCTGAAAAATTTGAAGGAGACGGCTGGATCTATAATCCAATGACAAAAGAAGTTTTTTCGGAAACAGAGTTAATACCTTTTAAAAATAAGAATTCATATTGTGGAGAAATTTCTCGTTCCGAGTGGGAAAAGGATCTTTTTACAAACAAGAAAACAGACAAATTTGATCTTCGACCCATGGGAAGTATTGCATACAAACTTGGGAGACTTTCTTCAGGAAAATGTGATTTTGTTGTTAGCTTGAAACCTAAAAATATTTGGGACGTCGCTGGAGGAACTCTTCTTTGTAAGAAGGCAGGGTATCGATTTTATTCACAAGGAAAAGAAGTTACTTCCGTGGAGAAGATTTACCAGCCGCCTTTAATTTGGTGCCATTCTTCGCTTTTTGACGAGCTTTCAAAAATCTATCCTTAGAAATACAAATGTCTTTCAGGTTACAAAGATCACACTGAGGGCGTCTCGCTAAACAGGTTCTTCTTCCAAGAAAAATTAATAAATGTGAAAGATCCGTCCACTGGTCATTAGGATAAAGTTTCATTAAATCTATTTCAACTTTCGAAGGATCAGTTTCCTTGGTGAGTCCTAAAAGATGGGCGGTTCTTTTAACGTGTGTATCAACAACGATACCAGTATTAATATTAAAAGCATTTCCAAGTACAACATTAGCCGTTTTTCTTCCAACTCCTGGAAGGTCACTTAATTCCTCAACTGTTTCAGGAACGATTCCTCGATGATCCTGAACTAATTTCTGGGCACATCCGATAAGACTTTTGCTTTTATTTCTAAAAAAATTTACGGACTTAATGATCTCCTCGACATCCTCGAGCCTTGCCTTTGCAAGCTTTTCTGGTGTTGAGTACTTTTTAAATAAATTTGGCGTGACCATATTGACCCGCGCATCTGTGCATTGAGCGGACAAGATCGTAGCAAGAAGTAACTCATAAGGATTTGAGTGG
>CAMAYW010000199.1 GCA_945862475.1 Bacteriovorax stolpii | reverse complement strand
GGTTCCGTCCATGAAGCCATGGCTTTGTTTATAAAAACTTAATTTGTTTTCATAGAAGAGACCAAACCGTTCTTTAGGAGTATTGAATTCAATTCGGTTGGTGACACTTCCACCCACCCCTTGAATCCTAAATGAGTCGGTGTGCCCATCAAAATCCCACCAACCATTTTCTTTCACCATCACTGTGACGTTTTCACCGGTCATGACTCCAACGGCGGCACTCGGGACATAAGTGAGTGAACCTAATTTTGAATCTAATAAATTAAATCTGTGGCCGTATCCGATTTCAAAAGTCATTTGCTTGTGAGAATTTCGATTCGTGACGAGCTCACTTTCGCCTGGAGTCTGATTATAGCCATCAAAAGGTTTATTGACCTCTTGAATACCATCGATACTGACACCATCAATGGTTCCTTTCATGTATTTAACTTGCCCATCTGCTTGAAGAAACTTTGGGTGGAACGCAGAAAGGAAAAACTCATGGCCATCTTTTTCGAGACTAACGACGAAGGTATTTGTAGGCTCGTCGATCATTTGGAAAGGATTATTTCCTTCTTGTTTCCAAGTCTCAGGTAAAAAATATTCTCTCGAACTTCTTTCCGCCCACTCATAATCCTTAATTTCAATATTGTATCGTGAAGACTGAAATGAAATGTCTGAATTAAAATACGTGGTATAAGAGTGACTGGCGTATAACCTAATTTTCCATTTATCATTTGGTTTAAATGGAAGTGGTGGTTCTCCAGCGGTGTTTTCAAAACAATTTTCAGGATTAAGGTTAATTCCTTTATCTGTGCTTTTTAATAATTCGCTTGTAAGTGCAGTTGATTCTTTTTTTAGATACTCTTCACAAAATCCATCATCTATCACAATAAGAGGAAGAGGAATCGGTTTATCCATGCAGATGGAGAGAAGATCGAGTTTTTGATTAGGTCCCTTTTGGGCCCATGACATAAGAGGAATAAGTGCTATTAAAAAAAAGAGCTTCATTTAAGATTTATCGGTAAAAAAGTCTTTAAAATGAGAAATTCTGAAATCCTAAAGTGATTAAGTCGGAGATTAAGGGAGGCAGGGAAATGGGTAATAGGGTTTAGGTGTAACAAAAGGCTCGGTAGCGCCACGGTAGCGGTAGATATTTTGAGTGACCCCCAAAATTTCACCTTCTGAATCTGTAAAGGGCTCCCAAATTCCAGAGAAGTCATCTGATTGGATGTTCATGATTCCCATGAGAAGTTTTTTATCTTTTGAAACCATTCCTGAGTCAATGACGATTTTAAGATCTGAGGGTTTAGAGATATTTTCTCCTGATAGATGAACCGTTATGGATTGAACGTCGCCTGATTTCCCTTTGGAGAAAATACCCAGAAGTTTTCCTTGATGAAGAATTTTTAAAGAGGTTTCTCTTCCCTTAACTGATACGCCTAGCGGAATTGTTCGTGTTATTTTTAAGGGAAGACCTTTTTTTTCAAGACAGAGAGGTAGATTATTTTCAATGGAGGTGAATCGATTTTTAAAATCCAAAATAGAATTTTTAATCTCTTTTTTTGCTAAGATGTTTTTATCCTTGGCGTAAAGGATGAGATCTTGGTTATTTTTATAAAATCCCGCCGCTTTTATTTTATCAAGGATTGGTCCTGCCTTACAGCCCAGAACAGAAAGGTACTTCATTCGAGGGTGAATGAGTTGAAAGATTTCTTTTACATTGTGGCCTTCGCTATCGATGATGGTGTCATCAAAACCGAGACCCGAATTATTAGTGTTAAAACTTGTGGCATGTGAAATCCAAAAAAGAGCGATATTGTCTGGGTTCGAAAGTTCGCGATGAAGAACTTCCTTAGTCGCTTTTTCAAAAAAGACTATTTCAAATGGAGTTGTACCCATTTTTTTTTCAAAGTATTGGCGTAAATCTTGGGATAAAGACCAATCTTTTGACCGAAAAAGTGGACGATGATCTAGATTCTCAATTGAAATGAGAACAGCGACCTTCGAAGAAGCCATGACAGAGAGAGAGATAAATAGAAAAAGAATACAAAATAAAAAACGCATGATGGATTATTATTTTACGAGACTCACTTCGCTCTGAAATAAACTCAAAGCAATATTAGAAGCCACTTTCATTGTTTCTGGTGAAAGAGTTTCTTTATATTGATTCCATAAATCAGTCACTTGCTTTTGTCCTACGTGATCAGAGACTTGGGATTCAATGACTTCTTTTATGACATTAAGTTCATCCACTTCAGAATTATAGATTTCAAGTTCTCTCTCATGAATTCCAAGTCGTTTAACAGCTTCTAAAGACAAAGGCTTAAACTTTAGATCAGCATTCTTTTCATCTAGGACAACAAGTCCAACTGCGACTCCCACCACACCTAAGGCAGCAAAGGCAATCGCCACATAGGAATTACCAAAGATGATATTAAAGACCGTTGCTCCTGCAATTGTCGCCCCAGACGTTGCTGAAATCACTCCACCAACAACACGAGTTGATCTGGATTTAATTAATATACCAATTCCAGCTTCTGCCTTTGGTGTGATGGAAATCGTAAAAAGACAGATCATGAGGATGATGGCAATAAATCGTTTCATAGGTTTCCCTTGGGGATAAATTTCTTGCATCTTAGGCTTAGAGAGATGAACAGAAAACTACATTAGGGAATGTATGGAATTTTTACTCATCAAACTGTGCTTTAAAAAAATGGGCCGTAGAGGACTTGTGTTGGCCCGTGATTACTGATATTTAGAGTTAAAAAATAGTCTAAAAAAAGAGTGAGCGATGGCATTTATTGAAGTCAAGGATCTCAAAAAAACCTATGTGAGTAATGAAAATCAAGTTGAAATCCTTAAGGGAGTCAATCTTGATATTGGTAAGGGAGAGTTTGTTTCTTTGATGGGCCCAAGTGGGGCCGGAAAGAGTACCTTTCTTCAGCTTCTTGGAGCATTAGATAGACCCACGAGCGGGGAAATCATCATCGATGGAAAGAAAATTGGGACTATGACAGATAAAGAGCTGACTATTTTCAGAAGAAGAAATCTTGGTTTTATTTTTCAGTTTTTTAATTTAATGCCAACACTCTCAGTTTTAGAAAATGTCGCTTTACCCTGTTTTTTAGATGGAAAAAAATTAAAGGATGTTCGTGGAACCGCTGAGGACATCCTTTCTAAACTGGGCCTTTCCCACCGCTTAGATCATCGACCTTTTCAACTCTCTGGTGGTGAGATGCAAAGAGTGGCGATTGCGAGAGCTCTCATTAATCATCCTTCCCTCATTCTCGCCGATGAACCAACTGGAAATCTAGACAGTAAGAATGGAAAGGAAGTGTTATCTATTCTTAAAAATCTGGTCTCAGATTACAAAGTAACCTTGATTATGGTGACTCATGATAAGTCTGCCGCTGATTATGCTGACCGAAAGATTTTTATGCAAGACGGAATTGTGGTTTAAGAGAGTATTATGATTTCAAATCTATTTCGCTATTTTAGTTTGCGCTATCTTTTGATGAATCCCTTCAGGACATTTTTAACTTTCCTTGGGGTCGCTCTTGGAATTTCACTCTTCCTTTCGATTCTTCTTTTGAACGATGCCACTCTGAGATCAATGGATGAAAACATTGAATCAATGACGGGAAAGGCGGAGCTTACGATAACCTCTGATGGAATGGGTTTTGAAGATTCAGTTCTTGAAAAAGTTAGAGTCATTTCTGATATCAGATCGGTTATTCCACTTATTATTAACTACGCCTACATGGAAAATGGAAGTGGGGGATCAAATGGTCCCATGATCTTTTTAGGGATTGATCTTCTAAAGGATAATTCAGTCCGTGAATACAATAAAGAAGGCACAGATATCATTCCTGATCCTCTTGCCTTTCTTAATCAAGCGGACAGTATTATTGCCACAAAGTCTTGGGTTAAACGCCATAATTTAGAAATGGAGAGCTCAATCGAGCTTCTTACAAAAGAAGGTCTAAAGTCCTTTGCCATTCGCGGAATCATCGATGATATGGGGCCCGCAAAAGCTTTCGATGGAAATATGGCAATCATGGATATTGATGGAGCGAGATTCAATTTTGGAAGAGATGGGCTCTATGATCGGATTGATATTCTTCTTCACAAGGGATCTGATGTTAATCAAGTCAAAGCTCAATTAAAAAATCTTCTGGGTCCTCGCTTTAAAGTTGAGGATAAAAAGGAGCAATCAGAATCGATGCAACAGCTAGTGAAATCGATTCAGGATGTTTCAGGGATGCTTGGGTTGATTTCATTTCTAGTAGGATTTTTAATTATTGTGAATACGGTGAATACAGCGATTTCCCAAAGAAGAAAAGATATCGGTTCATTAAGGGCTTTTGGTGCAGAGGCGTTTCATATTATTGCGCTTTTTGCTGGGGAATTTATTTTTCTATCAGTGCTAAGTTCTCTCTTTGGATGTTGGATAGGGTTTAAAATTGCAGAGGGCTCGGCGGACCAAGTAGCCGCGGGACTTAATTCGACTCTGTTTACTAACGTACCTAAAATGAAGATCGTTTTTGAATACCGTCATCTTCTTTATGGGGTATTTTTGGGTCTTATAAGTTCAACCGTGGCCCTTATCTTTCCTCTTTATAAAGCGCTTCAGATTCATCCGATTGAAGCGATTCGACCTGTGACAGTTGATTTTGGACTCCATCAAAAACCCAAAGGACTAGTTTGGGCCGGTCGGTTTGGTTTTTTTCTCATGATTTTTACCATTATCTCAACTCAACTTTTTGATTCAAAAGACATTCAGAAACTTTTTCTTTTAACTGGAATTAGTAGTATTATTTTAATTGGTCCTTACCTGGTCTTAGTTGTTCTCTCGAATCTCCAGCGTCTCCCTTTACCTTTTCTTATAAAATTCTCCTTAGCTAATTTATTAAAAAACCCAAGTCGAACGGCAAGTACCTCGATTCATCTCTCATTAGGATTCAGTCTTGTCATCGTTGTTTCTGCTATTAATATTTCCTTCAAATCGACTATTCTTAATTGGGCGAATGTGATCACAAGTGCACCCCATATTGTAAACCTCACTTCTTGGGGAAGTCTCTCAGGGCTTCAGGTTCAGCCTCTGCATGAATCTATTAAAGATAAATTATATAAATTGCCTCACCTAAATCTTAATAACAGCACTCCTTTGACCGGAATCAGAGTCGTTTCTGTCACCATTGAGGGGAGTCGATTCATGATCAAGGCGTTTGATCGGCCTGGGGAGAACGCTCAGTTTCACTTCATCGATCCGATTGAGGGAGATAGGAGAGACTTGGGTAAAAAGCTTTTCGATCCGATTGTTGAGACAGTCCTTCTGTCTG
>CAMAYW010000198.1 GCA_945862475.1 Bacteriovorax stolpii | reverse complement strand
CGGAACCTTTCTTGCTACAGATATGTTCCTTTTTTATTTTTTCTGGGAAGTCGTCCTCATTCCAATGTTTTTTATGATTGGTATCTGGGGTGGAAAAGATCGCATTTATGCTACCACAAAGTTCTTCCTATATACGATGGTAGGGTCTTTACTCATGCTCGTTGCTATTTTCTGGCTTATAAAATCTAGCAATGAATCCTTAGGATACGTGAGTGCAGATCTAGTCAATTTATCAAAACTTCAATTTTATTTTGATGGAACTTCACTTCTAAGTGCTCTGAAATCTCCTCAAACATTACTATTTTTTGCTTTCGCTCTGGCCTTTGTTATCAAGGTGCCAATGGTTCCGTTCCATACTTGGCTTCCAGATGCTCACGTCCAGGCACCGACTGTTGGATCTGTTTTCTTAGCAGCTGTTCTTCTTAAAATGGGAACCTATGGTCTCATGAGAATTGCTATTCCACTTTTTCCTCAGGCAGCTCAATATTTTTCTACATTATTCATTATCTTGGGAGTGATTGGAATTATTTATGGTGCATTCTGTGCTCTAGCGCAAACTGATTTCAAGAAGCTTGTCGCCTATTCATCAGTTTCTCACATGGGCTATATCATGATCGGTTTATTTTCCTTTCAGAAAATTGCCATTGCTGGTTCTTTATATCAAATGATTAACCACGGAATTTCTGCAGGTGGATTATTCTTAGTTGTTGGATTTCTTTATGAGCGACTCCATACTAGAAATTTAGAAGAATTTGGAGGCCTTGCAAAAGTTGTTCCCTTGATGGCGATTGGTTTCATGATTATGACTTTATCGTCCGTTGCTCTTCCAGGATCAAACGGATTTGTCGGTGAATTCCCTATTTTGTTGGGAGCATTCCAAACTCATCCTACTTATGTTCTGTTTGCGGGAACGGGTGTTATTTTAGGCGCCGTCTACGCTTTAAAAGCTTATCAAATGGTCATGCTAGGCCCTAAAACTCGTACAGATTTAGATCATCTTCATGATTTAAATCTTAAAGAAATTATTGCAATGTGCGTTTTAACGATTTTTGTTTTTGGCATTGGATTTTTTCCGAAATCATTTTTTTGGAAGTCAGACGTTGCCCTTGATAATTATGGAACCAATCTAATTCAGAAAGTGAGCTCAAAATGAATCTCTTAGATCTTTTTCCAATCCAGTCTTTGGGTTCTTTAGAATATTTAAATTTGTTACCCATTTTTACCTTATCTTTTGGGGCCGTCGGATCCATCCTTGTTGGGACACATAAAGAAAAAGGTCATTTTTGGGCCTTTGGATTATCAATTTTGTCAGTGCTCATCGCATTTTTTCAGGCGAATTCCGCTCTGTTTTCAAATGATGTTAACCTACTTCAAGGTACGTTAATTTTTAGTACATTTACAAAAACACTTTCGTTGATGATTCTCGCTTTTTCTGCCATCGCTCTCATTGTGACTTATGGGCAAGATAAAAAAGAAGGCTTATTGTCAGAAGTTTATGGGCTTATTCTTTTTGCAACAACAGGCATGATCCTCATGCTTAGCACTCAACATCTCGTTTTTATGTTTATCGCGCTTGAGATCATGTCACTTGCAATTTATGTTCTCGTAGCAATGAGGCGAACAAGTAGCTTTTCGGCTGAGGCTGGTCTCAAGTACTTTATTCTTGGAGGACTTGCTTCTGCATTTTTCCTTTATGGCTCTTCACTTATTTTTGGCGCCACTGGATCCTTTGAACTTGGAAAAATTTCAAGTTTCCTTGCTTCTCATTCTAATCCTTCATTCATCTATTTTATTGGACTGGGACTTGTTCTCACTGCCATGTTGTTTAAAGTTGGAGCGGTTCCTTTTCATGGTTGGGTTCCAGATGTGTACCAAGGGGCGTCGACTAATATTACAGGTTTCATGGGGGCTTCTGTAAAATTCACAGCATTCATGGCGCTGGCCAAAATTTCTCAGCATTTAGTTTTTATTGAGAACGTTAATAATCTCGTATGGTTTAAAAATTATGTTTGGATGGTTGCCGCTGCTTCCATGATTTATGGAAACTTTGTTGCCATTTCACAAAATGAAATCAAAAGAATGCTTTCTTTTTCAACGATCGCACATACTG
Source organism: Bacteriovorax stolpii (assembly GCA_945862475.1). Lineage (GTDB taxonomy): Bacteria > Bdellovibrionota > Bacteriovoracia > Bacteriovoracales > Bacteriovoracaceae > Peredibacter. The sequence continues at coordinate 3,267 of CAMAYW010000198.1, read as the reverse complement.
GTTATCTATTATTGGGTCTTTATGCGATGAATTTCGGAGAACATTCCACAAAAGATATGATCTCTTATCTTTTCTTCTATGCCATTTCTAACCTTGGTGCTTTTGCGATTATTTCTCAATTCGAAGAAAAAAACCAAAAAGATTTAACTCTAGACCAGTTAGCTGGAATGGGTATCAAGCATCCATTTTTGGGTGGTTTGTTTACTCTCTTCCTTCTATCCATGGCAGGTATTCCTTTAACCTCCGGGTTTATTGGTAAATATGGTCTTTTTAGTTCTGCGGTAAATGCTGGAGAAATTCCGCTCGTGATCATTGCTGTTCTCACTTCTGTAGTGTCGGTTTTTTATTACCTAAGAGTGATTATTTATATGTTTATGAAAGAATCCTCTGGGGAAGTCGCTAAGTACCAAGGTTTAAAGGGTGCTGGTCTTGCTGCCATCATTTCTGCTGCGGCAACACTGCAGTTCGGATTATTTCCGAAGGCCATTCTTTCATTCGTAAAAATGATTTCTAAGTAAGAGGTTACTATGATTGCTCGAAAAATTACTTATCTAGGTAAATTCACAGACGAACTCGCTGGAGAAGTTTTTGACATCACAAGGAAAAATGAAATTACTGGTGTCATCAAGAAGGTGAATGAAAGAGAAATTGAGCTTAGTCTTGAGGGCGACCCTTCTCAAATAAAGCTCATTCAGCACCAGATTGAAAGAAAAATTAAGCCATACATTTCTGATAAAAAAGTCGTTCAAATTCCTTATCAGTATTTTGTAGGATTGAATTTCTCTAATTGATTAATTTTTATTTAAAAAGTTTCAATGAAATGTCATTTCTGAAGCTATATCCCATCATGGGGGTGACTTCTTTTTTATTTTGGAGTCAAAATATAAAGAGGGTTACGTGTTTTTAGATTTGTTTAATCGATAAAATCAACGGTAAAATAAATTAATTGTGGTGCCCAAGACGAGACTCGAACTCGTACGGATTATTCATCCGAGGGATTTTAAATCCCTTGTGTCTACCATTCCACCACCCGGGCAAGCATGAAAAGTAGAGTAATGATGTTATGGTATTGAGGTTATGTCAATTGAAAAGCCCCTTGATTGTACTACTGATTTTAAATCTATTTGTTTCTTGCTCTCTTAGGGACAAGCAAGATGAGCGTATTGTTGAGATTCTACGGACGTTTCCAGTTGGTTGGTTTAAGGTCAATTCTAGCCATTCTTTGCTAGAAAAAGATGGTAATCCTGCTCCGCATCTGTTTTTTGATACCACGATTGATTTCAATTTAACCGAGCAATATGTAAACGCTCTTGTCGTTACTCCTGCTGGGTCACCTCACTCCTATTCTTTAGACCTCAATTCTGGTCAAAGGCACTATGCCCATAGTTTCTGTTCACACAAAGATATCTGGAAGTCCTACGATCACACTTTGAATCGGCCTCCATTTTCTGTTGGATACATCCCAAGAGTACTTGACCAATTGGGCCAACCCCAAAAAGTGATCATTTGGTCTAAAAGAGATTCATTTACGAACAGTAGCTTATTAAAGTTCCAGAAAGTGAAATTAGTAGGTGCATACATTGAGCAAATTTGCCCAGAGGGGAATTGTCTTGGAAAAAGTAATTGGCTCTCAAGACTTGTTTTCCTTGGAATTGACGCTGAAGACGACTCTCTGAGTACTATCACTGATGTTTCTAAGTTAAAAAAAATAGTCGATTGGCCAAAGGCAAAGGCATTTATTGCAAACATGGAAGGGCATAACTTTATTGGAGATATTCCTTATCCAATGATTAAAGTAGGGGAACCAATTGAGTTCTCTAGTGCTTTTAATTACTTTAAAAAACGCTCTATCTTACTTACGGACGACGAATTAAAGAAAATTCAAACTGGCTGTCACGCACTCTATGATCGCCTCGTATCGGATGTGACTGACATAAAACCAGAAGATTTACCTTCTAAGACTCCTCAAGAGTTAAATGAGAAAATTAAATTAAAAAAGTCACTAAAAGAAAAAAAGATTCCTGTTGGGTTTGCTGAAAGGATGACTCGTTTCACACAAAAATACTTTAATCAAATCACAACTTGTGAAAAGTTTGTTTATCATGGGAATATTAACAAGAATTCCGAAAACTTTTGGTTATTAAGTTATTTTAGTATTTTCTATAGACTTCATAGGGATGGTTATTATTTCGATTGTAAAAATGGATCTTGGCAAAAGAATACATTAGATGAAAATGGAAAACCGATCCACAATATCAAAAGAGATTTTTCCCAGTGTAAAGAAGATCAGATTGATAAAGCAATGAACTACTTGCCAAATTTTTTAACGAGCCTTAAGAGTGAGAACCATTTTTATAAGTTTATCGATTACGATAATCATGAATTCGGGAGCCATCAGAAAATGTATTCTTGGGTGAAATTAAAGTCGACGAGATTTGATTGTGACAAAGATCCAAACTCGAGGATTATAAATAAACTGAGAGTCTTCCCAGAAGAGATAAAATGGAAAGAAAGACATGTCGATGACATCGCAAACGACTTAAAGATCATATACTAATGAAACAAACAACTGACGTAATTAAAATTTTTAATTTTTCGCACCCTTTGATGACGACAGAAGTGTTGTCATTATTAGGTGATAAATATGTCTCCAGCCTTCCCTTTAGTTGGGAATTCTCAAAAGAGTATGACCAAGCCGATATTGTTATGTGGGATGGTATCATGACACCGAAAAATAACGATATTGTTGAAAAAATTCTTGGAGATGTGAAGTCAGGAAAAATGCTCATTCTTTTGGGGGAATCGCAAACTCTTCATAAAGATCGACCGGGAATCAAAACTCTTAACACGGAAAATTTGAATATTGTTGATCTTCCGGGGTGGAGTATTCTTCCTGAAGAATTGTTGGCGGCGATTGAAACTTGTTACAAAAAGCTTAAACATGTTTAACTGGAAAGAATTTGAAAAGACTAAAAATCTACTTTCACACAGTGGTAAACTTAAGTACAAAGACGATCTTGGTCAACACCACATCTATCTTCGTCCTACAGAGCTACTAGATTGGCTTGAATTTATTAAAGATGATCTTGGCTTTTTTACTCTTGTTGATATTGCAGGTTTTGATTTAGGTGATAATAATTTTGAGGTCGTTTATCATATCCTTAATATGGGATCTCACCAAAGACTAAATATTCATTTGTTTGCTAACAGAGGAGAAATTATCCCTTCTGTTGTTTCTTTCTTTTCAAATGCTGACTGGATGGAAAG
>CAMAYW010000197.1 GCA_945862475.1 Bacteriovorax stolpii | reverse complement strand
GCAAGATAACCCAAGCAAGGGATCGAGAGGCCCCGAGGTTGGATCTAAGTCCTGCATAAAGGAGAAAGTAGTACAGAATTCCCTGAACAACATCACCAATAAAAGGGATGATACTAAACACATGAGAAGCAAGAGCATGAGTTGTTATTTGATCTGAGATCTGATCGTGTGGCAAATCGGGATTTAACCATCCAGAATATTTTTTTATAATCCAAGCCCACACTTCTGTAAGGACAATAGAGCTAACAGGAAAGAAAATAATATCTAGAGCTGCGGAAAATAGAAAAAAGTAATAGGAGGAAGCACCTGAATTGGTGATCAATTCCTGAAGAAACGGAAAGTTTTCTCCTTGGAGCTTTAAAAAAGAATTAAGAAAAAAATTCAAAACGATAATTCTCGCAAGTCCTCGAATCACAGCAAAAACCCAAGAAATTCCAAGTGACTCAGCAAGTGTTAACGGAGGGTAAAGATGCCCTTCGTGATTAGGAATAGGAACTTGGTGCCGAAACTGATCATGAATCCTGAAAGGATGAACCAGGACCATAAGATATGTTTCAAGGATTTCAAGCAATGTTTTCATAAGCTCTTATTTTAACATATCTTCAAAAGTACCGAGAAATTTTTCATCTAGAAGAGTGAAGTGTGCTTTGAATCCTTGAGTGACATTGGCGACTATGAGTTCCTCCGTTTTTCTCCAAAGAACTAATTCTTGATCCATAACTCGGATGATTAAATGATTTCCAGAAAGTAACTGTTTTTTTTCTGCTTTCGTTAGAATGGAGACTCGCTCAGCTTGATCTCTTGCTCCTAAATTAAAAATCATTTGAGTAAGTTGTTCCATTTTTTCAGAATCAATTTTGAACTTCTTAGGAAAAAACTTTAAGGGTTCTTTATTCTCTAGGGTCAATTCTTCAAATTTATCACCTTGTGTGAATGTCACCTGAATTTCAGAGAATGGCTGAAAATATTTTTGAGGGATGACTTTTTTATCCCAATAATCTTGAAGCCGAACGAAGAAAACTTTAAGAGTTCCCCCAACCATCAAAAACGATCTTTTCGAGACTGGCTCAAAAATTATTGCATCTGCTGAGTTTTGACTTTTTAACCAAAGCTCCCACTTCAGTTTATTATTCTGGTTGATAAAATTAACTTCAGATATCTTTTTAAATTTACCCTTCTCTGAGAAAGGCAGAACCTCTTTTAACGTTGCTTGTGTTAAAAGTGACATAAATTTATTTTTTAAATTTGAGTGAACTTCTATTCCAGGGATGGGCGCAGGAGTTGTCGTGTTTGAAAGTAAATTTAGTTCGAAGGGAAGATCACCATCATTTGAGATAACGACTTGATCCAAAGGTAAATCACGAAAATAACGAAAAAGCTGTAACTCTTTTAATTCATTTTTTCTCTTCGAAAGAAGTCCCAACAGTTCGTTCAATTTTATCTCAGCAATTTCAGTCCCATCTGTCGTAAGATGATGACTTTCCCCCTCAATCTCAGCAAGATAAATTTTCTTATCTCGTTTAATGTAAAATGATTGCTTATCGAGGGAAAGATCTCCAATGGCCCAGTCTTCTCCATTTAGTTTAAAAGGAAAATTTTGTCGTGAAAAATTTTTCCAGTCACCTGAGATGTCTTTTATTTTCATGATCTCTGAAAATTTCTTTTCTATTTGCTTGAAGGTATTATAAGAAAGAAGAGTTTCCCCATCAAACCACTGTCCATGTTTTTTTTCTGCCTTAACATTCGGGAGGTCTAATTGTAAAATGTCATCAACGATTAATGCATCTTTTAATCTAGAATCTTTTAACTCTTGCTCGACTCTTTTTTCTTGAAAAAAATAAGTTCCAACGACGAGAAGGGAGAGAATTCCAAAAAGAATGATATTGTTTTTCATAACTGTCTTCTTCGACGATAGACAAATATTGCTGTACCAAAAAAGACGATAGGTACAATTAAAATAGCAATGATGAATATCATTTGCAGATGCTGAGCACTTAAAATAACGGGATACTCCTCTACGCCTGGTCTATTAAGCGAAATAATACCTTCATCATTAATCATCCATGAAACTGAATTCAAGAAAAGAGTCGTGTTGCCCGATTGAGTCTGGTAGCCATTGACGAGGAAAGAACTAGAGCCGAGAAGGACTACCCTTGAGGTCGATTCACCCACTCCTTCGGCGATCCCCATTAACCCAACAGGACCTTTGCTATCAATTTTTTCATCAAATTTTGCCTTTCCCTGAGTAACTGCTTTAAGATCCTTTTCTGCCCAGCTGGCGGGAAAAGGTGAAGTCAATGCGATCAATTGGGCGGTATCTTTCCCCTGAAGTGTAGAGACAGAAGAACTTAGTGGAAAGACAGTCCTAAGATTAAATCCTTCCGTTATTGGATGATGAGAATCATACTTATTGACGATAGGAATTGTTGCCTCCGCCCCCTGGACTGTCGAGAGCCTATCGATAACAATATCTTTCCCTAGAAGAAGACCAAAAGGTTTCACAACATTGGTTAAATTATCATATAGCTCGGCCTTAAAGGCTGGAGCAAGGGCCAAGAAAAAGTTTCCACCACGATCGACATAGTTCTTAATAATCGCGACTTCTTCTTTTAGATATCCAGAAATAGGGCCCAATACAAATACCGCATTTGCATCACTTGGAATTCGATCTGTTCTCGCGAGATCCAGTTCTTTGACTTCATAGTTTAAAGATTTTAATTTATCACACAAAATAGAGAGTCCTTCCTCTGAAGTTTCAGAACAAGACAACTCTTGATGGCCAGTCATAATGTATAAAACAATTTTATCTTTTCGGAGTGCTTTTAAAAGACCGTTTGTCACAGATAACTCATCCACAAGTGGGAAAGAAGTCTCTTTCCCTAAATAATCGATAATGACTATTCCGTTTTGCGTGATTTTTTTTGACTCGACGAGATCCCTTCTCACATCCGTGTCGATAGCCTCTATTGAGATGAGCTTACTCTGGGCTTCATAAAGCTTCAAAAGATTCAGCATCGATGACCACTCTTCTCGTCTTGAAAAAACAGAAATCTTCAAAGGAGACTTAACCATCTCTATCACTTTACGAGTTTGATCTGTGAGGCTATTTCTTTTTTCTGAAGAGAGATCGAACTCTTGATAATTTTTGTTCCCTAGATAATTCAGTACTCCAAAAATACACAGAACAAGTAAAACATTTATCAAGTGGGATATCGCTGAACGGAAATACTGACTTCTAATGATTTCTTTCATGATGTCGATTTTGACAACACTCAAAAGAAATCCTAAGGCCATCGCAAAAACAGTAACAACAATATTCAATGTCGTAAATTCCGGAGCCGTTACCCAGAGAGCGATCGCAGCAACAAATATGAGGACATCTATAATCACCCAGAGTGGATAAAGCCAGTTTTTCATTACCAGTTTCTCCTTCCAAGACTTTTTACGGTTAAATAACCAAAGAAGAAAATGAAACTTCCATAATAAATAAGATCCTGAGTTCCTAGAAGGCCTCTTAGGATCCTTTCAAAATGTGAGGTTATCCCAAGATAATTAAAGATCTCAGAAATCATGTAGTTTGAATTTAAGTGGCCCCCCCAAGTAATCATCCAAAGGAAAAGGATCCCTAGAATGGAGAGGAGCGCGGAAATAATTTGATTATTGGTAATGGAGGAACAGAAAAGACCCAACGAAATATAGCAACAAGCATTCAAAATTACGGACAAATAAGAAGTACTTAAAAGAGAGATATCTTTTATTCCGACTCCCCAGATAATCAGGGGGAAAATAACTGTCATTAAAAGCATCGAAAGAACAAGACTTAAAGCAGAGAGACCTTTTGCAATCACAACTTGCCATTCTTTTATGGGAGACAACCAAAAAAGATCAATTGTTTCAAGACGTTTTTCTTCAGAAAATAGTTTCATCGTTATAAGAGGTATGAAGATCAAGAATAGAAAATTAATATTTGCAAAAAGCTTCAAGACCACTTCTTCTACAAAAGAAATATTTTGTGCCATATCCTGTGGAATCGCCTGAACTCCATCAGTATAGGTCACCAATAAGTTAAAGAACATTATCCCAGTAATTAGCGAAAAAAGACCTATTAATATATAAGCCAGAGGTGAAGCGAAATAAGACTCCACCTCTTTTTTCCAAATAGTCCAAATCATTTTTTTGTCTCCGTAACTTGTAAGAAAATATCTTCTAGTTCAGGCGACTCCACCTGCATAGTGAGAAGATTTACACCACTTTTGATAAGATATTTTCCAATCTCTGATCTGCAGTCGGTGTCGTTCTCAAATGTCACATGAAATTGTACTTCCTTCGCAACAACATGAGACTGAGTGATTTCATACTTACCAAAGATGGATAGATCTGGAAGATGTTCACCTACTCGTAAGCCAATTTTTAAAACAAGGCCTTGTCTAAATTTCTTGTGGATCTCATGTAAATTTCCTGAGGCCCTAACTTTACCTTGATGAATAATTGTGATTTGGTCACAAAGTTGTTCAACTTCTGGCAGGATATGAGAGGAAAAAAGAATCGTTTTACGGTTTGAAAGTCGTCTTATGTAATCTCTTAATTCCACGACTGTTTGAGGATCAAGACCATTTGTCGGTTCGTCTAAAATTAAAAATGGAGCATCATAAACAAGAGTTTGGGCCAAACCAACTCTTTGTTTGTAGCCTTTAGATAAATTCCCAATCAATCTTTTTCTTACGTCCAAAATCATGAGCTCAGACATGACTTGCTCAACCTGATCGTTAAGATTTTGAACTCCGTGGAGTCTCGCAACAAAACGTAAATATTTTTCAACTGACATGTCTAATATTAGAGGTGCATTCTCGGGCAGAAGACCAATTTGATTTTTTAGGTTTGGGTTGAAACCCGTAACTTTCTCCCCAAGAACCGTTATTTGACCGGAAGAAGGAGGAAGAAGACCAGCAATCATTCTCATGGTGGTTGATTTTCCTGCTCCATTAGGACCTAGAAACCCATGAATAGATCCCTTTTCCACTTCAAAAGAGACATTTGTGACGGCCTTTCTGCCAGGAAATTCTCTAGAGACATTGTCAACTACTAGTATTTTATCAATATTGCTCATACAATTTTACTTCGCTCTCTAGTTAACAGATTTAAATTCCGAGAAGATATTAAAACTATGACTATTTTAGATACTTTTAAGTCAAGAATTCAAGTAGCGAAGCGGATTCTCATCACAACTCATGAGTTTCCTGATGCCGATGGTATCGGATCTGAAATTTCTCTTTGTCTTGCCTTAAGAAAATATGGAAAAGAATGCTTCTGCGTTAACGAGGAGCCGCTTCTTGATCGATATCAGTACTTAGACACAGAAAAAGTTGTTCATGGTTTCAAAGATTTCAAA
>CAMAYW010000196.1 GCA_945862475.1 Bacteriovorax stolpii | reverse complement strand
ACTTTAATTCATCTCGATTAAACCAAGTTCTTTGTGATTTCGCGAGTTGACGAGTAGAGATAACGATTTGCTCAATACATTCATGAATTGATTGATATCTTCCTGAAAGATAATGGATGGCCTCTTTATACCCAATACTCTGTAGAGGTTTTTCAAATCCAGAGAAACCAATGTTCAATAAGTCTCTCACTTCTTCTATAAGTCCATGTTCAATCATTTTTTTCGATCTTTCTTGAATGATTGTTAAATGTTCAGTCTTAGGTATATCAAGATAGATTTGTTGAAGATCCCAGTTATGGATGGTTGATTTCATTAATTTAGAATTTAAACTGTCTTTACTTTCTCTTGCCGCTGAAAGAGGTAAGCCTGTGTTCCAGAAATGTTCTACCGCTCTTCTAATCCGATAGTGATCATTAAAATGGTAGCGTTCATAACTTTTAATATCGTTTTCTAATAGTATTTTTCGAAAGGGATCAATTCCTTGATCCTTATATAAACTTTCTGAGCGTGCCAAGATGTCGGGCGACGTCGTTGGTGAATCATACATACCTTTCAAAAGAGCTTGTAAGTAGAAGCCGCTACCGCCTACAAGAAAAACATTTTTCTTTTGAGAAATTAACTTTTCAACGATAGGAAATGCCAATAGGGAAAAATCCGCTGCGTTCATCGGTGTGGCAATGCTTTTAATATTCACCATGTGATGGGGAATTAATTCTATTTCAGTTGGAGTTGGTTTAGCAGTTCCAATATTAAGTTCTCTATAAAAAAGGAGTGAATCAAAATTAACAATTTCACCACCAAACTTCGTGGCAAGTTCAATAGAAAGAGAGGTTTTACCCGAAGCCGTGGGCCCCGAAATAACAATAACTTTCACTTAAGCTTTTCCTTAAGAAGACTTCCTAATTCAAGTGCGATTTTTTGAGAAATAAGTTCATCAATTGAGAGGAAAGAAATTATTTCCTCCCAAGTCGATTGAGACCACTCTGTAGGTAATATCTGAATAAGTAATAAATTTTTTTTATGAATAAGACTCTCAACAATTTGACGTAAAGGAAACCCATTCATCCAATCAGGGATGGATCTTAAGACAATAGTTTCCTGCCCCAAGAACTCTAACTCAAGTCCACTCTGATTTAATTTGCTAATATGTTCTAGGGAAACACCCTTCGATGAAAAGGGTTCACTAACGAGTAACGGTATCGACGAGGAAGAGAGGCTTAATCTACGATTCACGTAGTAATCTAATAATTTTGTAGCAGAAAATGCAAAAAATCGATTATCGATTTTTTTTAAGAAAGATGAGTCAATCCAAATGAATTGATCTTTATCCTGATCTGGTATGCGATGAGGGGAGAAAAATCCCTCCATATTATAGTTATGTTTCTCTTGCGGAAGATTTACTTCGTAGGATTGTTCTAATAGTTGTCCACTTTGAAATTGATAATGAGCAGAGTTCGTCGTCATCGTATTTTTTGCGGCAATATCCTTAATCGTTGAAGAAAGGAGACCAATAAGTTTGGACATCTCCATAACTTTAATGATGGTCTTGTTTGGATGAACATTCACATCAATCGAGTCTGGAGGAAGATAAAAGTGGGCAACGTAATGAAAATCATCTTGTCCAAAGGCGGAAGTCAGCCCATTCGACATGACACGATGGAGCTGTTTATCTAATACGAAACGATCATTAATATAAATATTTTGAATCTTTAAAGGAGCCTTGATTGATCCGGGTATGAGATAAAGGTCAAGTTCATTATTTTCATAAAAACGCTGAGAAAAAAGAATAGAACTCTTCCCTTTCGTAAAGAGATCATTAATACGATTTTTTAATTCTTCTTGAGAGGGGTAGATCTCTTTTTCAGTTTCATCGATCTTGATTTGAAACTCAATTTGAGGATGAGATAAAATAAAAGCAAAAACTATTTTCTTAATGAATGTTTTTTCAGCTTGTTGAGACTGAATAAATTTTAGTCTCGCTGGAGTATTGTAAAATAATTCCTGAATAATTAATTCTGTACCATGATCAAAAGGATTTGTTTTTCTTTCCTCGTGAAACTTAGTTTCTCCGCCCTCAATCCTTAATTCTGAGGCGTAGCTAGAGTTAAGATCTTTAGAGATACATTTTAATTTTGAAATCGCTGCAATCGAAGCAAGGGCCTCTCCTCTAAATCCAAAAGATCTTAGTCGATATAGATCTTCAAATTTTGAAATTTTTGAAGTCGCGTGCCTAGAAAAGGCAAGAGGTAGATCGGCATGCTTCATTCCATGCCCGTTATCCGTTAATGAGATAAGATCTAGTCCATTGTTTTTTATCGTTAGTTCTAATCTCGTTGAACCAGCATCGACAGCATTTTCTAGAATCTCTTTAATGAGGTTACCTGGTCGTTCAATGACTTCGCCAGCTTTGATCTGATCAATGAGATGTTCAGGTAGTAGTTCAATGTGAGGGGAGGAATGAAGCATTTAAGCCTTGTAGAAGTTAACCTGATTCCTTCCACCTTCTTTGGATTTATAAACCGATGAGTCCGCTCGTTTGAAAAGATCAGTTCCGTTATTTACCCCTTGGCGATAATCTGCAACGCCAATAGATGCCGTAACTGGAAGTCTTTTTCCATCATAAATAAATTCATGTTTCTCAACGAGCTTTCTAAGTCTTTCTGCTATTTCGAAGCCTTGCTTTAAGTTTGTATTAGGAAGAAGGATGCAGAACTCCTCACCACCATACCTTGCGAAAACATCACCCTGTCGAATCCCATTTTCTCTTATGAGACGAGCTTTTTCTTTAAGGACATAATCACCAGCATCGTGGCCATAGTTATCATTTAATTTCTTAAAATGATCTAAATCAAAAATAATCAGAGTGAGAGGTTTTCCAGTCACCTTGCATTTTTTGACTTCAGTCTCTAATTGATTATTAAAAAAGGATTTATTATAACACTTCGTTAGACCATCTGTGTTTGCTTCTTCGTGGAGCTTATCGTAGGTGAGTCTTTCTGGATCACCTTTTGGTAAGTACTTCATGGCGATAGCACCAATTTTAATAACATCAGCTCTTTTGAGAACTGTCGGAGTCTCAAGCTTTTGGTTATTAAGGTAAGTCCCATTAGATGAACCGAGGTCGGTAACAGTAACAGATGTCTCAGTGACATTAACGATAAAATGTTTTCGAGAAATACCATGGAAGTCTAAGGAGATTGTGCAATCAGGGTTTCTGCCAACGACAGTTTCACCTTGTGCTAGATTAAAAATTGAACCATTAAGTTCACCGCCAACAACGAGTAAACAAGCTGGTTTTTGCTTGGCCTCTTCTTCTATCGATGCAAGTGTCTTTCTAATGTCTGTAATTACAACTGTTGCGTTGTTGTCGTCACTCATGACTTCTCCGGAAAACCTTATATTGGGTGCATTTCATTCTAAGCTTGAGCTTCATTTTGAGCAAGACGCACATATTGTCATATCGGTTAGTTTAGTGATTTTTTAACCAATCATTGGCGTATTTTTTTCCTGCTTCTACACCTGGTTGATTAAAAGGGTTAACCTTTAGAAGTTTACCGACAAGCGCAGTCAAGGATTCGGCGAAAATAATTAATTGCCCCAAAGATTCTTCATCTAGTTTTGGAATGGACATGTGGACTACGTGCCGATCATTTTCTTTAAGAGCGGAGAGCGTTCCTTCAAGTTCTGCCTTCATAAGGTCAGAAAGTGAAAAAGGGGATAAATTCTTGAAGCTGTCGGAGTTTAGAGTGTTTTTCAATGAATAGTTTGTTTTATGACTTTTAACTTCAATAATAAAAATAGCTTTGTTGTTTGGACCCTCCATAAAGAGCTGCATCTGAGAATGCTGGTCTGTTGCCCCGTACGCCGGAATGGGAGTGAGACCTTTCCCTTCCTTTCCTAAACTTTCTGCCCAAAGCTGAACAAACCAAGATGAGTAATCTTTCAATAATGAGGAATAGGGCATAAGAACGGTTTGATTAATTCCGGCGTCATGAAGAGATTTTATCCAAGACGCCAGCTCATAAAAACTTTTGGGATTAGCTGAAGGAAGTAATTCTTTTTGAAAATTTTGAGCACCCTGAAGAAGAGCTTCATTATTAATGCCCGCAAAAAATCCAGGAAGAAACCCGACTGGAGTTAAGACAGAAAATCTCCCCCCGATGTTAGAAGGAATATCCAACGTATGTACGCCCCATTCCCTAGAGAGTTTTCTTAATTCTCCCTTATCTGGATCCGTACAAAAAACAAAATAATCCTTGAAAGAATCTTCATGAATTCCATGTTCTTTTAATTGATTGATTAAAATCGCCATTGCCGCAACGGTTTCGGCCGTTGTACCCGATTTGGAAACGACATAGATAAGTGATTCTTTTAAATTAATTTTTTGAAGTTTTTTAAATAAATCATCAGGATCAATGTTGTTGATAAAGGTGAAGTGGCAATTTGTGTCCTTTCCAAGACCTGAAATGAGCATCTCGGGACCCAGAGCGCTCCCCCCTATTCCTACGTGAACGAAATATTTTTTGTGCTTAAAAAGATCATAAACTTTTTTGCTTTCAAGAAGTAAGTCACGATTGTTGGGTAAACGAAAAAAACCTACCTCATCGGAATGGATTGTTTTTTCGTAATTATCAAATGCTTCTTTCTCCTCAGAAATATTTAATACAGGTTTAAGTGATGATCTAATATTCCAATTAAGCATGATGTTCGTACTCTTTTTTAAGGTGGCGTGCAATGACAACTCTTTGAATTTGATTCGTGCCCTCAACGATTTGAAGAACTTTAGCATCTCTCATAAAGCGCTCCACCGGATACTCCGATGTGTAACCGACTCCTCCTAAAACTTGAACTGCATCTGTTGTGACTTTCATGGCAGTGTCAGTCGCTTTAAGTTTGGCCATCGAACAAAGTTTTGAATTTGGTTGGTTCGAATCGAGAGTATGAGCAGCCGAGTGAACTAAAAAGCGTGAAGCTTCAGTCTCTGTTGCCATATCTGCAAGCATAAATTGAAGGCCTTGGAAGTCAAAAATAGATTGCTTAAACTGTTGTCGAGTGAGTGAATATTTGATTGCCTCATCAAGTGCTCTTTGGGCACAGCCGATTCCAATCGCTGCAATCGCGACTCGACCTCGATCAAGTCCACCCATGGCGACTTTAAAGCCCTGGCCCTCATCTAAAATTCGGTTCTCTTCAGGGACAAAACAATTTTCAAAAACAATTTCTCGAGTAGGGGAGGTTTTCCATCCCATTTTCTTTTCTGCTTTACCGAAAGAGAAGCCTTTCATTCCATCCGTTACAATAAACGATGAAACTCCTTTTGCTCCATCTCCGCCGGTTCGTGCCATAACGATATAGGTTTTTGCAACACCTCCCGAGGTGATCCACATCTTTGTTCCG
>CAMAYW010000195.1 GCA_945862475.1 Bacteriovorax stolpii | reverse complement strand
ATACTTTGATGGAAAGCCTTTTCTTCTGATTGAGTCTTGTCATCAAAAAGCTCAGCATCAGAAACACTCTTACCAAGTCTTTGAAGAATTTTATGAGCATTAAACATCACCCCAATAGAATGGCCAAAACGAGAGTGCTCAGCCCCTGGGAATGTGTAGAAAGTAAATCCAAGTTGCTTAATCCATCGAAGCCTTTGATAAAAAGGACTGTGGATAATTTCCCATTCAAGATTTGTAAGATGAATGAAGCCGTAGAGAGGATCGAAGACGATTTTAGTTTTTGATACATCCATGTAGAGGCCTAGGAAAAAAAATGGGCCCCATCAATGGGGCCCAAGATAATTTTATTACTGAAGAGTTTTTGCGCGCTTGCCTTTTCTAGCTTTTGCAACTTTTGAAATCGCATATTCCATTAGCATGAAGGCTTCTCTACGAAGACCGTTATCATGGATGTAGCGATAAAAGTTTTCAATGTCACCATTTGAACGGAAGTTTTTTATTGTCATCACTTCTGGGGCCTGGGCCACTTTTTCTTCCGTATTTGCTACTACTGTATTCTTTGACATAAATGCTCCTAGTCGTTGTATTTTACTTTTTTCTGTCTAACTCTTCAAATCTTATTGTTCACGAGCATCGATTAGTCCGTAGCTGTGAAGCTTGTTATAAAGAGTCTTAACAGTAATTCCAAGTGCCTTAGCAGCGCGTGTTTTGTTACCAGATAAATGATCAAGAGTGTCAATGATGTGCTTCTTCTCAAGATCGAACAGTGTGAACTCTTGGTAAGAAGGCTTCACTTCTACTTTCTCAACCTTCACTTCCTGAGCAAATTCCGGAAGATGTGATGCTTCAATATATTGACCATCAGTTAGAATATAGGTGCGCTCCATGATATTTTTAAGTTCATGACCGTTTCCTGGCCAAAAGTATGAAGTTAATTTTTCGATTGCTCCTGAAGTCAAAATTTTCTTCTCAGATTTTCCGTTATTAAGGAAAAGTTCTGCCATCACTTTGATGTCTTCATGACGCTCACGAAGAGAAGGGATACGTAGAGCAACCGTGTTAAGTCTATAGTAAAGATCTTCTTTAAATGAACCAGCTTCTACCATTTGTTTTAAAGAAATTTTAGAGGTCGCAATCATTCTCACATTAAGAGCAACTTTTTCTTCTGTATCTACAGTGATCATTTCTCCCGCCACAAGAGCTCTTAAAAGCTTTGTTTGGATATGGTGAGAAGTGCATCCGATATCATCAATAATAAGTGTCCCGCCATTTGCCTGAACAAGTAATCCCTTAGAGCTAAAGATCTCGCGGTCAAGCTGAGCCTCACTCATTGCTGAACAAGAAGCAACCACAACTGATCCCTTGCGACCAGACCAAGCATGAATTTTCTTAGCGAGAATCTTTTTACCAACACCGTGCTGACCTTCAAGAAGAACAGGAAAATCTTGAGAGGCAATTTTCTTAGCGGTCTGAACGATTTCTAAGAAATTCTTAGAAAGACCAATCATTTGCGAGTTATCTTCAAAACCTTTAGTCACTTGGATTTCTACACGGTTAGAAAGTTCTTTTTCTTTAGCTTCAATTCTTTGGAGAAGTTCACGGTTAAGATTCTTCGCCATAAGATAGAGGTGCATATTACGAATAGGAGACTGAAGCTGATTAAGAATATCGTTTATGACTGCCATATCAGATTCAGTAAATTGACGATCTTTTTTAATTGATTGAACGTTGATTGTACCAATCACAGATCCTTCGAACATGATTGGAAGACAAAGCTCAGCTTCTACTTTTTCATCTCTTAGACCAGTTGAAGCGATAGGGTCTCTTTTCACTGAATTTGAGTAATAGGCCTTCTTCATGCGGGCAACATATCCAGAAAGGCCTTGGCCTTTGTTTAAAACTTGGGCAGCGTCTACTGCGTGACCATTTTCAGCGATAAGGCGAGTACAACCATCTGAAAGAACTTCAAAACCAAGAACTTTATGCTCATTCATTTGGCCTTGAACAAACCCAGAAAGTTTTGAGAAAAAGACAACTTCGTCTAAATTCGAAAGTAAAACTGTTGAAAGAGTTGCAAGTTCGTTTTGGATAGAAGCTGTTTTCATGTTGTTCCCCTTTACACTTAATGCTTAATTTTGTTTAAAAATTATACAGTGCGTTGATGTGGAGATCTTACATGGTGCCTGAATTTTTTACAAGACTATTTTGATGCGGTGTTTAAATATTCTTCATTATTTTCTGTCATTACGGTATGTTAGTCCACTGCGGGGAAAAGCAGTGGCCAAAATTCTGGGTTAATTGCCCTAAAATCTCCCCTTCCCTGTTCATGATGTAGATATCTTGAACGGCCCTGGAACGATTTATCATCTTCTTAGAAGCAAATATGATGAATTCTCCATCAGGGGAATAAGCTGGCTCCTCATTAGAACCAAAACCCTTGGTAAGTCTCACGAGGTTATTGCCATCGGCACCAATTCGATAAAGATCGAATCCATTATCCACCCAAGAAGTAAAAACAATTTCTTTTCCATCCGGGGAGAATCTAGGAGTGGCATTAAATTGTCCCACGAATGAAATCCGCTTCACATCTTTCTCTGTATCAGCTGGATTCATAGTATAAATGTGAGCTCTCCCTGGTCTGTTGGAAAGAAAAGTCATGAGGGAGCCGTCTCGAGTAATAGAGGGATCCACGTCATCACTATAATGAGAAGTGATTTTTCTCATACGAGTTGAACCAATCGCCATTTCATAGATATCAGCATTTCCACTAAACGAAAGTGTGAGGTAAATCGTTTGCCCGTCGGCCCCAAAGATGGCCCCTGAATTAATTCCCGGTCGGTCCGAAACAGTAGAAACTTTCTTTGATCTCAAATCGAGTAATTTAAGATCAATATTTTTAATGAGTCTCGTTCTGCCATTGGCGTACTCTTTTTTTTGGGCAATCAACGAGAACATCATTTTGGAGTTATCTGGGGAAATTGAAGGAGACAAAACGACGGAGTTAAAACTCGTCAACCTATCAACTCTTCTCCCGTCAAAATCCATGATGTAGACTTCTTTCACTGTCTCTTTTTGAGAAGTCCGGTCGGAAACAAAAAAGATCTTTGAATTAAAAATAGAAGCTTTACCAGTAATAGATCGATAGAGAGCGTCCGCAACCTGATGTCCAACCAGCCGCAGATTTTCACTCTTAAGTTTAAATTTACCAGAAAAAATTTCTTTTTTCGTTAGGATAGACCAAACCTTGAAGTAGGCTTCAATACCAGAACCGGTGCCATCTTCAATTTTTGAAGATATGAAATAGGTCACTCCACCGGATGCCCATTTTTCTATATCCGGAGAAGAATAAGAATTTTTACCCTTATCCAAATAATCTACCGGATTAAACTTATGCTTATAAAAAATGAAATCGTTTCTTAAAAGATCAATTAATTCCGCCCCAAGTCTTTTCTGATCACCATCCAAATCAACAAGTTCAGGATCATCGATGACAATTTTATCTTTATCTTGTTCTGCCTTTCCTACAGCAATGACAGCATCTTGAGAGAAAGCTTGAAATGAAAAAATGATTGTTACAATCAAGAGAATTAACTTCATATAAATCCTTAAATAGGAAAGCCTAAAATAATACCAGAATTGACTAAACGAGAACCAACCTCTGGCGAAGGTTTAGGAAACTGAGATTCTCGAATGGCTTTTTCAGCTCGTGAATCAAATTCCGAAACACCAGAAGATTCTTGAAGTTCCAGTTTAATTAATTTACCTTCTGGCGAGAGATAAATTTTTATTCGACATCTTAAATCTTTATCCAAAAGATAACTTGGTAATTTCCAGTAAGGCCTAATGACTCCAGGGATGTTTTGTACGTAAGCAGAGAACTCTGAGTTCTCTGTATCCGAGTAATCTCCAACCAAAGCTGAGCCTTTAGATAATCGATTCCCTTCTATGATGAGAGATTCTAAATTTTTATTCCCTACACCTTTTTGAGTCCCTTTTTTTTCTGTTTTCGCAGAAACTTTTTGACTGGAATAATCATTTAATAGATTCAAAAAGGAAGCCTTCTTTTTCCCTTCCTCTTTTATCACAAGATCATCTTTTTTAATAATATCGTCAGCTTCAGCTTTCGTTTCTTCTTTTTTTCCCTTCACTTCCTCGGGTTTTGCTTCAATAACTGGCTGAGCTTCCATCTTTTTTAATTCTTGAATCGTGAATTTCGGCATACCAACGACATCAACTCGAACAGAAGAGCGGATAATCTCAACATCATTATATTTAAAAAACTTTTTGACGATTTCACCACCAGAGAACAAGAGTGCAAAAAATAAAACATGCGCTCCGAGCGATATAAGAAAATTCTTATTAAAGTCCCGGTCCAAGGTTTCCACTACTTCGCTTTCTCCACTTCTGTGACGAGAGCGATGTTACTGACTCCCGCCTTCTTAAGGTTCGCAATCAATTTAGCAACTTTCTCATACCTTAAATTGTAATCGGCACGAACATAGACGACGTCAGTCTTATTTTGTTTAAATTGCTTCAAAATCGCTGGGACGAGATCCTTCGATGAGACAACCTTTTTACCTAAATAAAACTTTTCTGATTCTGTAATTGAAAGGATGACCAATTCTTGTCTTAGCCCGACTGTGCTTACTTTTTGAGTTTTAGGCAATTTTAAATTAATTCCACTAAAAAGCATCGGGGCCGTGACCATAAAGATAACAAGTAGAACAAGCATCACATCCACAAGTGGAGTTACATTAATTTCTGAAACAGGCCCCTTCTTGCCAGACCCCATGTTCATGCCCATGACTACTGATCCTTCTTAATCAAAATTGTTCTTTCAACTAAGTTAAGAAAATCTTGTGAAAAAGATTCCATCTGCGAATTGATACGAGTAATTTGATTGTTAAAAAGATTATAGAAAACGACCGCCGGAATTGCAGCTGCAAGACCAACGGCTGTCGCTACAAGTGCTTCTGCAATACCTGGAGCGACAGCCTCAATACTTCCTCCACCCTGAGAAAGACCAGAAAAAGCATCAATAATTCCCCACACCGTTCCAAAGAGACCAATAAATGGAGTAATTGAACCAATTGTGGCAAGAAGTGAAACCTTCAGATCCATTTTTTCATTAGCAGTGTTGTAACCGGCCTTAAGAGCACGCTCAAGAGATTCAAAACCATGAGTTGCAAAATGCTGAGTGAAATTACTTTTCCCTGACTGATTTAGCTTTTCAATAATTTTATTCAGCTCTTCAAAACCTCTTTTGAACATAAGACCCATCGTGGAGTCTGTATTCTCACTGGCTTCCTTATGAATATCCGAAATAGAATTACTTTTTCTAAAGAAATCTGAGAATTTTTCGTTCGCCTCGTTAACCAACTTAAGCTGCTTATATTTTTC
>CAMAYW010000194.1 GCA_945862475.1 Bacteriovorax stolpii | reverse complement strand
TGGATAAAGTCTTGAACACAGATCAAAAAGAAGCTTTTTACCAAAAACCGGCCAATGTTATCAAAGAGACAATTACCAAATACAACGGTCCTGAAACGACCTCGGGTTCAGGTTCAGGCTATGGATCAATGGGTCTTAATAAAGTTGTGAATACAATTGCTAAAGGCTCTGCAGGTCTTTCTGATATCACTACAAAAACTTCTGCAATGATAAAAAATAGTCTAGATGATTTTTTAACAGATGGAGAGGATTCAGGATTTGATATTGATTCATCTGATGACACTCCAGTAAGAGCAAAAGCCTCGAGTCGTGGAAAATATTCTGAACCACCGATTCAAGAAGCTCCACCGGTAGCGGCAAGACCGAGACCAACAACCAAAACAGTCGTTGAGGATAGTGTAGAGATATCGACTAATACTCAAAGAGATCAGCGAGTTCAAGGTCAGTCAACTCCGGTGGGAGTTGTGAGTCGAGAAGCTTATAATGAGTTAAAGCAAGAACTTCGTACGACTCAGCATAAAATGGAACTCCTAGAACAAAAAATTTTAGAACTAGGACAGAATTATCAGTTCAATCAGAAACATTTGAACGAAGCGAAAGGGATTTTTCAACTACGAACGACTCTCAGGACTCTTGATGTTGATGAAGCTCATATTATGGAGCTGATTAAAAAAGCAAATTACGAATTATCTAAAGAAGATTTAGAAAATCCAGATGTCATTTTTGAATTCGCTCTTCAAGAAATGGCGAGTTCAATTAATACAGCTATCCCTTTATTTGCGAAAATTGAAAATGGAGATCCAGTAGTGACTGTGCTTCTTTCTGAAGCTGCCTCAGGCCAGTCAACGATGGGAACAAAAATTGCTGTTCTTAAAAAAGATGTCATACTTGTTCAGTTCTCTCAGGATGCGCAGAATAATGCATCGACGGATTTTGCTGCTCAGGTGTTTGGGATAAAAATTGAAAAAGTTCAAAATTTCTCTGAAGTAGTTGGACTTTGTCGGAAAGCGATAGAAAGCGGCAAATCTGTCCTCGTGGATGTGCGTCTGAATAATAAATCAACGGATGAAACAAAAAAATTCATTGAGACGTTAAAGCGTGGTTTTCAACACGTAGAAGTTCTATGCACACTTTCTGCAATTCACTCAGAACTTTATAATCGAAAAATAATTGCCCGTTACAAAGATATTGCTGACGGTGTTATCATTTCTCATGTGGATCTCTGTATGAACTTTGGAGCTCTATTCAATGTTCACAAGGCCCACAATAAAATTCCTTTAAAATTCTTCGGAACTGGACCGGTGGTCCCCGATGATATTGAAGGAGCTACAGCTGAAAGATTAATGTCCGGACTCTTTCAGTTTTAAAAAAATCTTTTGGTTTTTTAGTGATCAGACAGGATGTCAGATCAAAATCAAAAGAAACTTGGTGCAAGAAACAGGAGGTTTATGCACAAGACAAGCGAATGGTTACAGTCGTTCAGTTCAATCCGAAATGAAGCAAAGAATTCTGACTTAAATCGTGACAGAACTCTCTCTTGTACAAAGATTTCTATCACTGGTGGTAAGGGTGGAGTAGGTAAAACTTCCATAGCTCTTAAAACAGCTCAAGAATTTGCTTCAGCTGGTTACAAAACTCTCTTGATTGATTGCGATTCTAATTTATCAAATACTGCCATTAAGCTTGGACTTCCTCTCGAAAATAAATTTGAAAAAATTCTTTCAGGTGAAATGAACTTTGATGAATGTCTTATTCGTCGTGGAAATTTTCATCTTCTTCCAGCTTGCAACGGTTCTGTTGAATTATTTGAATCAAAGTTAAATTTTGATGAAGTGATTATTGATATTATCACCTCTCATGAGCATGAATATGATTATATCCTTCTCGACTGTCCAGCAGGTGTAAGTCGAGACGCACTGACATTAAACGCCTATTGTGATCACAGATGGATAGTGGTGACTCCAGATAAATCTTCTATCACGGATTCCTATTCACTCGCAAAACTCCTTTCACAGCGTTTTGGAATCAAAGAAAATCACCTTTTAGTGAATATGTATCAGAATGAAAAACAATTTCAAAAAGTCGTCTTAACCTTGAGCGAAACCATCGAGAATTTCCTTGGAGCGAGAACTATGATCCTCGGAGGTATTCAAAAATACGATGTGGCAGCTGAAGGATTTGATACTTTTTTCCTCTCTGAAGGCAAAAATGAATTTCACCGGAACTTCGTTAAACTTTTATTAGGGTTCACCGAAAAAGCAGGTGGACCACTGAGCGCTCCTAGAAAGAGCGTAAGTCAGATGGCCTACGAACACGACGTTCACTAAACGGTAAAAAGCAGGGAGAGCTCAAAAATGTCATCACTTACGGCCAAACTTAAAAACTTAAAAGACTACCGCTCAACAGTTGATCCAAAAGTAAAAGATGAGATCATCCTTGAGTACGCTCCACTTGTTCGTTACATTGCTCAAAAAATTGCCTCAAGACTTCCTCCGAATATTGAACTCGATGACATGATCTCTTGTGGCGTTATTGGTCTTATGGATGCGATTGAAAAATTTGATCCATCTCGTGACAATAAATTTAAAACCTATGCAGAATTCCGTATTCGTGGGGCGATTCTTGATGAACTTCGCTCTCAGGACTGGGTACCTCGTTCAGTTCGTGAAAAAGCAAAAGTTGTAGAAAAAGCATATGCTCAACTAGAAAAAGATTTTGGACGTCCAGCGACTGATGAAGAAATGTGTGAACATCTTCAGTGCTCTATGGATGAGTTTCATGAACTCATTAATAAATCAAAATCAGTATCGCTCATGAACATTGACGATGCAGCGACGATGAGTAAGGGTGATAAAAAACTCATGGTGTCTCTAATGGAAACATCACGAGGGGCGAACCCACAGACAGCTGTAGGTTACAAGCGCGCCCAAGAAATTATTAAAGAAGGGATTAAAACTCTTCCAGAGAAGCAGCGCTTGGTTCTTTCTCTCTACTACTTTGAGGATTTAAACCTTAAAGAAATCGGCCAGGTTCTAGATGTCACTGAGTCTCGAGTTTCACAACTTCATACTCAGGCGATTCTTAAGCTAAAGGCAAAACTTCGTAATCAATTCGAATCCTACGAGGATTTGGCGAGCTAAGATAAACTTTCCAGTCCAAAAAAACAAAAAGCCCGAGAAGAACTCTCGGGCTTTTTTATTTTAATGCGGGACTATCCAATCCATTCATTTATGTCAGACAATTAAGTATTGGAAAAGACTTTCAAAGGGTGACTTCAATGGATTGGAAAAAGACCTTTAATCGCGGACAGTGGGTCATACATAGTATTTTTGTTATTGCTGTGTTGATCGGTATAGGTTCAACAATTTTTGCTCTACGCTTAAATTACCTTCAGAGCACAGAGGAAGAGAGAGGATTAAAAATTAATTCTCTTATTCATCACCTGAAAAAAGATATGAGCTTTGAAAAAATAGGAAAGCTCCTTTCTTGGGCAGAATCTGATAAGGCGAATGATAAAATACGCGAACTTTCTCAAAAAATTGCTGAGACGGAGGAGCTTTTAGAGATTAAAGCTTCTGAAAATCTTGCCCTTGGTATGAGAACATTTAATCGTCTCATAAATAATACTTCGGGTATGTCAGATCCTTCTGATGCTTTAAAAGTACTCAATTCAAAAGTAAATGCTCTTCACGAGATTGCTGAGAGCAAAAACTATATTAACATTGAACTCATTTCTGAAAGGATGAAGGAGAGACTCGACCAGTTGAATGCTAAAAATGTAGGGCATTCTATCCAGGTAAGTTATCTTCGTTCAGATATTAAAAGATTAGAGCAGCTCGTTTCAACATCTACCCTTAAAGAGGGAGAAAAAGATGCTCTGAAAGATCGTTTTATTTCAATGGGAAATGAAATTGAACTTCTTTCAAGTCTTAATTCTCAATCTCGAGATCTTAAATCGCATGTAACTCAGGCGTCACTTGCCCTTTCACAATGGATGATTGATGTAGAAAAGAAAGCAAATGATCTTCAAGGAATGCGTTTCCAAAAACAAAATCAACTTGTTCTAATGCTCGCTAGTATGGTTGCGTTTATTGTCTTATCTTGGATGGGGTTAGCTTATCTTTTTAGATGGCAAAAAATGAAGATGAGTAATCAGGTTGAGATGGAAGTTAAAAGTGTGATTGAAAAAGGTATTATGGGTGATCAGAGATTCATGATGGATCAATACTCTGAGCTCACTCGATCTGAAATCATAAAACTTTTAGATGAGCTCAAAGTAAAACTTAATTTAGGTTCTATGCTTCATACAGGACTCCCTTTTGCGGGATGTATGATCGATACGAACTTTAAACTCACTTGGCATAATCATCTTTTTTTAGAGCAATTTTATCTTTCTGAAGAGGAAGTAAATTCAGATGCCTTTAATTGGGACTATTTAAGAGATTATTTAAATCTCGAGGAGGACCCTGTCTATCAAGCTCTCGTAAATAAAATTGCAGGAATTTATCCCGTTAAAGTAAAGCAAGATGAACTCGCTTCAGCACAACCTTATGAAATGTACATCACTCCGATAAATGTGAATAGAGAGGATCGAGTGATGGTTTTCTTTTATCCACTTGTTTCAGTGAAAGAGGCGATTGATGAGCAGGTGAACTTATCTAGAAACACTCTGGGTAAATTCATTCAGCACTGGAATTCTGATTCGCTCAATGAAGACATGATACGTTTACTTGAGAAAGATTTTAAGAATAACAATTTAGATGATCTTTATGCTGAATTAGCTTCGCTTCATGAAAGAATTGCGGCTGAAAAGTCAGAATGCCTTAATTCGATTAATCATCTTGAAAAAGAGAATCATCTTCTAAAATCAACTGTAACAGAAATGAAAAACATTGAGGAAGAGAAGAGAGACATTATTAAACAAGAATTTCAACTGGCGAGTGAATTAAGAAATACATTCCTGGGCTCAGTAGAAAGAGTGGAGACACTTCTCCATATTAATCGGACCGTACTACAGCAGAATGATGAATTAAGAACTGAAGCACAAAAAATGCAAAGTGTCTCAAATGAAGTTTCTAAAAAAATGAAAGAAACTCAAGAGATCATGTCTCAGCTAGACAGTGTTAAAACTGATTACAAAAAGTTAAAGCTAGAGCTTCTTGAAGTAAAAGCGAAACTTATTTCAATCAATAATTCTCTCTTCGCTCAACTTCCAGCTTTTGATGAAACTCAACAAAAACTTGCGAATCGTTATAAAGATGAACTCGCGAGACTGGATTTTAATGTGACGACGTTTGATAAGAAATTATCTCAACTCGATGTTCTTCTGGTTAAACTCCACATGATGCATGAAAAATCTCATGTTGAACAAACTCATTTTAATTTCCTAACATCACAAAAAGATCATGAAATGAAGG
>CAMAYW010000193.1 GCA_945862475.1 Bacteriovorax stolpii | reverse complement strand
GCTGTTTTAGAGACGGCCTTAACAGAATCCTCATAGATAATGTCATTACATAGCTCAATACACTCGTCGCAGATATAAACTCCGGGACCAGCGATTAGCTTTTTAACTTCTTTTTGAGATTTTCCACAGAAATTACAGTTCAAACTCCCGTAATTCCCTGCTGCTTTATCTTTACTCATATCCGCCTTTTATTAAGCTTTCTTCGTTTTACCTTTAGGAATAATAATATTATCGATTAGACCGAACTCTTTGGCCCTTTCTGGATTTAAATAATTGTCTCGGTCGCAAGCCTTCTCCACTTCTTCATACTTTCTTCCGGTGTGCTTGACGTAAATGTTGTTCAACTGCTTTTTGAGATCTAAAATCTCTTTCGCCTGAATTTCAATGTCCGTCGCTTGCCCACGTGCTCCACCAAGAGGTTGGTGAATCATAATTCGAGAATGAGGAAGTGAGTAGCGATGACCAGTCTCCCCAGCCTGAAGAAGAAGTGACCCCATTGAAGCCGCCATACCCACGCAATAAGTATAAACCGGACATGTCACGTGCTGCATAATATCGTAAATACCTAGACCCGCGTAAACAGATCCTCCTGGAGAATTAATATAAAAATGAATGGGTGCCTCTGGATCAGACTGCTCCAAGAAAAGCATCTGTGCGACTAGTAAATTCGCCACAGTATCATTCACTTCAGTTCCCAAAAAGATAATTCTATCCAGGAGTAGTCGAGAGTAAATATCGTACTGTCGCTCGCCTCTAGCAGTTTGTTCAATAACGATGGGATTAGGGATGTACCCCTTAGGCGATTCCATTTTGATCCTTTTTTAACCGAATGGTTGATTTCTTTGTTCAACCTTATCGGAAAATTCTTAAATTTCTTGAGGTTAAATTTAACTCTTTCGGAGCTTAGAAAAAAGATGGGCACAGAAGTCCAATATGCAAGGGAAGAAACAGTAAGTCTTGAAATAATTGTGACTTAAGACTAAATTTCTCGAGTCCACTTTTCAATTTTGAAATTGGTTTAAACCTCTCTTTAAGGAGTCATTTATGGCACGTTTAGTTGGTAATCCAGCCCCCTACTTTAAGGCTGATGCCCTAGTTAATGGTCAAAACAAAAACATTTCTCTTGATGACTACAAAGGTAAATGGAAAGTTCTTTTCTTCTACCCTTTAGATTTCACTTTCGTTTGCCCAACAGAAATCATTGCTTACTCTGATGCTGCAGATAAATTTAAGGCCATGAACTGCGAACTTATTGCTTGTTCAGTTGACTCATTTTTCTCGCACTTAGCTTGGTCTAAGCAACCTCGTAACGAAGGTGGACTTGGTGAAGTTAAATTTCCAATCCTAGCTGATTTGGATAAAAAAATCGCTCGTGATTATGAAGTTCTAGTTGGTGACAGTGTTGCTCTTCGTGGACTTTTTATCATCGATGAAAACGGTATTATCCAGCACTCAACGATCAATAACCTTTCAGTAGGAAGAAACGTTGAAGAAACTCTTCGTCTTGTTGAGGCTTACCAATTCACAGCTAAGTCTGGTGAAGTTTGCCCAGCAAACTGGAAAAAAGGTGCTGATTCCATGAAGCCAGATCCTCAAGGTTCAAAATCTTGGTTCAAAAAGAACGCTTAATTCCCGACAGATTCGTTCGGTGACTATTTGGGGGAGCATTTTTGCTCCCCTTTTTGTTTATTAGACGCAAAACGTCACTGAAAAATCGACCTAAATAAAGTAAATTATTCACTATTTTCCTACATACCAGTCAGTAATCTTTACAAAGAGGCACATAGAATCTTCATAAGCCCTTTTTAAATCGCCTGCACTTTTATAAAAGCCTCTCATTAAGAAAAAACGAAACCTGCGACTGAGAATTTGGCCTCAGGTTTGAAGTTCACGTTGGTGTGGTCATGAGCATGATGTTCTGGACCTAAAAAATTGAGGGGAATAAATGAGTGTTATTAATCTAGGTGAGTTTAAAGAATTAAAAGAGATTCAAAGATGCGAGGAATCCTATGGTCGCTATTTAAAAACCTTAGGAAACTCTCAACTTGAAATTGAAGTTAATTCTCTTTTGAAGGAATTCTCCGATGACGTCTATGGAAAAGACTTTTTTAGCAAAGGTAGGATGATCCTAACCGAAATCAATTCTCGCGCTCAGGGGCCAGTGAAAACAAAGTTTGAAACCCTTTCAAGTGAAACTCTCAAATTGATCTAAAAACTTCGATCAGATCTTTTGGCCAGTATATTGCTTACTCTTCCTTGATTTAAAAAAACGAGGAGGAGGAAGCATGGCCAATAAGATTAATCATCAACTCATCCAATCATCTATTAATATTGGAATTGAAGAAAAAATGCGTAAAGAGGTCTGTCAAAGCCTGTCTAAACTTCTTGCTGACAGTTATGTTCTCTATTTAAAAACTCAGAATTATCATTGGAATGTAACGGGTAAAATGTTTCAACCTTTACACACACTTTTTGAAGAACAGTATACAGATATTTCAAATGCTATTGATGTCATTGCTGAGAGAATCAGGGCCTTAGGGGAATATACGCCCGCTTCTTTTATCGCCTTCTCAAAACTTACCTCCATAAAAGAAGAAAATGCAATTCCGAATTCAGACGAAATGATCCATAACCTCATTTTAGCAAATGAAACGATTATCTATACCGCCAGAAATTGTATTCAAGTTTGCGATGAGGCTGAGGATGAGGTGAGTATAGGTATTATTGTCTCTCGCTTGGAGGCCCATGAGAAGAATGCTTGGATTTTAAGGTCAATGGCCCCCGAAGCGAGGAGTCACTAGAACAAAACATCATTTGAACTGTTCCCAATAACTTATCAAGATCAATGGGCTTAGTCATAACATGATGGACATTTGAAGATGATAATTGATTTAAAAGTGCTTGAGGAGAAGCCGAGATCATAATGACTGGACAATCTGAGTGATCATTCGATTTTTCTTTTTCGTGAAGGAATTTGGCTCCATCAATTCCTTCCATGTTGAAGTCTAGAATAATTAACTCTGGAGTTTGAAGTTTTTCTGACAGTGCCTTCAATGCTTCAGAAGGTGAATAAAATGAATGAACCTCATAACCTTCTTTAGATAATGCCCAACTTATCACCTCTCTAAGATCATCATCGTCATCAACAACGTAAATAATTTTTCGGTTAAGATTCTCACCTCTGGAAATGACTTTGGAGGAAGCTATATTACCCCTTACTTTTTTAGGAATTGAAAAGAGAAAGGAAACTCCTCGCATAGGAAGGTTATTTACAGAGATCACTCCACCATGTGATTCAATGATCGACCTGCAAATATATAATCCAAGTCCTGTTCCTTGGGTTGAACTATTGTTGCCGGTCCAATATTTTTCAAAGACATTAGAGATATCGTTTTCACTTAGGCCCGGACCATTGTCTTCAACTGAAAAAATGAATGATGAAGGGTCTTCAGTAAAAGATATTTTAATAATTCCTTCTTTGGGAGAAAATTTAATTGAGTTACCAATTAAATTTGAAAAGACTTGATATATTTTATTTTTATCAACGTTTATTAAAACATTTTCAGGAACAAGGTTGTGAACAGAAATATTTTTATTTTGAATTAATGGTGCCAACCCATCCAATACTTCTTGCACCAATAAATACGCATGACATGTCTTTTTATTAAGATCTGACAATGAATGAACGGATTTATCCCTGTCTAGTAAATCTGAAACAAGGATTTTCATCCGCTCTGTTGTTTTAAGGATTCGATTCGCTTGAATTCTTACCTCATCCGAAAGCTCTGATTTGGGTGATCGAGCTGAGACCCTTAAAAGAATTTGGGCTTCAAGCTGAATGGCACTAATGGGATTTTTTATATCATGAGAGACGATGGCCATTAATTGTTCCGCTGAAGTGAAATCAGTTAGATTTTTTTCTAATTTTCTCGTCCTTCTTATCGCAGCAGATAATTTTTCAAGCTTTAATCTTAGGGCCAGGTCATCAGAAATATCAGAGAACAGAATGAAAGGAGTTTTTGGGTAAGATTCCCTGAGTAAACTTAAAATATGATCCGGATTTTTATGATAAAAACAATAATCTGAAATAATAAAATCCCAGTGAGAATAGAACTCAAGATTAAGCATCTCAATATTTGAAACATGGTGAAGGAGAACTTTATTACAGCGAAAAGAGAACAAACTTTCCAAAACTGAAAAGTCACTTCGAGACTCTAGTAAAACAAGAGCATTTAAATCGTAACTCTGATTTTTGACCATATAGATTAATTAAATGATTTTACAAAATTTTTGATATTAGGGATTGCCATGACAGGCATTCTTTTACCGTTCCTATCGAGCAACCCCTCACCTAAAAATGATTTTAATAACTTTTTACAAGACTCATCTTTAAGGCTTGAGCGATCTTCTTTTCGTTTATCAATTTTTAATTTATTCATTTTTAAAATCATCTCCCAACCAGTGAGCTCTGACGGAATCCAGACTTGTCTGTAATTTCTGAATTAAGACTCTTAATTTATCTAAGTCCTTCTTTTGAGCGGCACTTTCCATCTCAAGACCAATATAAGCAATTTGAGGAATTTCAAAGGTTACAGCATTGCCTTTTAATTGGTGCCCTACCCTTTCCGCGAAACCAAAATCTCCATTATCAATCGAACATATGAGCTCTGGAATCTCTTGGGTACGTCTCTGTAAATATCTGATTTTTAACTCTTTTGGTACTCTCATGGCCCACTTCTTATCCTTATTTAAAGTCTGGGCGATCTTAATCGTAGGCCAGTATCATGGCAATTTCATTACTCTAAATTTTCCCTAAAGGTCTTTGTGGTCAGTGCATGTAATTTTTTCAAGTGGTCATCATAAAATCCAAAACAGGTTCATAATTGCTCCAACGATTCACTGGAGAATTGATACATGAAATTTTTTGTACTGATTTCCGCTCTTCTCACTCTTGCCTCTTGTGACCCCTATCGTTTTGGATTTAAAAAAAATCCGGCCTTCGTTTTAGATGAAACATTTAAATCTATAAGTCATTTAGACCATCTTTCTTTTCTAGAACTCACATCAAAAGAAGCTCTTTGCGTTTACGGAAATGTAGAAGGTGTAAAATATTTGAAAGAAAATATTCAATTTAATCCAGAAGAAATTGGTTTCATCCCAAGTGTTCTCGAAACAAAATATTTCAAAATTCCAAATTTTGTTGGGTACTGGTCATATTATTTTGAAAGATATGAAATCGATGTCAAAAGTAAGACCACAGATGAGTTTTTCATGCGAGTCATTGTTGACTGTAATTACGGTACAGAAAATGAGAAGGATCAAAAGTTTGTTAACTTAAAGCCATCAAAATATGAGAAAAAAGAATGCCGAATTGTAAAATTTCAGCCGAAACATTTTGATGAACTTCCTATTCCACAAAAGTGCGGAATATTAAGACTTGATCTTGATTATGAACTATAGCCACTGAAGACTTCGATA
>CAMAYW010000192.1 GCA_945862475.1 Bacteriovorax stolpii | reverse complement strand
CATGATCCTATTTTTTGAAGTGAATAATCATCAATCGTAATAAGAGTTATTTCTTTACTTTTAAATTTCGGATCAACGGTGGCCTTCATTCGATAGTCATAAAATCTCTCTTCAAAAGACCTTGTATAGTTGAGAGTAAAAGCTAGGATTTTATCGATGATATTTTTTTGATCAATTTCAGTGGGGCGAATGGTAGATGTGAGAATGCACATAACCGCAAAGATAAAGATAAGAATGAGAGTTATTTGTCTGTATGATTTGGCGATATATTTTCTAATCAATGACTGACCTCTGTTATGGTGTCTTTAATTTAGGCTCTGCGTGAAAACTCAAGACTAGAGTCCATATAACTCTTGTGATATTGTTCTTGTGTCACGTACAGATGACTTTTCGATGAAATGCTTGGGAGACTTTATGAATTTAACGGAAAAAAAAGAATTATTTCATCGTCACGTAAAAGACTTGCAGGACAAAATCACTCAAGAAATAAGGCTTTTAGACCCTTTCATTGCTATTAACGAGGACCTTTGGACTAGACATGATCATGCTGGAAATGAAGGCGGTGGCGGTATTACGAGAGCTTTTACCGGAAAGCTTATCGAAAATGCTGGCGTGAATACATCCTGCGTATTTGGAAAGATTGATCCTCAATTTGCAAAGCATCTTCAGGGAACTGGAGATGAAATGTGGGCGGCGGGGATTTCTCTCATTATTCATCCTATGAATCCCAAAGTGCCAACCGTTCATGCCAATTTTCGAATGATCCATCAAGGTGATAAGTTTTGGTTCGGGGGCGGAGCAGATCTCACACCTTATTTCCCTTTTGAAGATGATTTTTCTTATTTCCACGGTGTGTGGAAAAAGGCAGCAGGTTCAAAATATAATGAGATGAAAAAAACTTGCGATGATTACTTCAATAACCACCATCGGGGATTAGAGATGCGCGGAATCGGTGGAATCTTTTTTGACCATTATAATTCGGGAGATATTTCCAAAGATATGGGCGAAGTCTTTGATCTTTCAAATCATTTTATCGAGTCCTATTTTCCGATAGTAAAAAAAAGAATCTCTGAAAACTGGGATCAAGAAGATGAGGATTTTATGCTCCATAGGAGAGGTCGATATGTTGAATTTAATCTGCTGCACGATAGGGGAACCCTCTTTGGGTTGAAAACAAATGGCAGAGTGGATTCAATTCTCATTTCTCTTCCGGCAAGATGTAAGTTTAGTTATCAATTTAAACCTCGGCCAGGATCAGTTCATGAAAAAATGTGGGAATACTATAAACCTAGAGAATGGTAATTTAGTTTCCTGATGCGAATTCGTAGAGAAGGTAGATACAAATCCCTAAAAAACCTAAAAACATAATCACCATTTCTCGACTAACAGAAGGTTTTTTCTCTACCGCTTCCTCGGCCACTATTTCCGGTGCCTTTTTTATCTTCTTTTTCTTATCAACGGGATAATCAAGTTGAAAACTGACCGTATCAATTTCTCGATCTACGTTTTTGGTAGTTGCTGTTTCAGATTTTGAAATGATCTCAGTCGGGTTAATGGTTAAGGTATAAATGTTTGCTAAAACGATGAGACTAGAAGGGGTTACTTTCGTTTTTTTGTCAGGCCCAATTCGTACTTGATTAACCCAGACTCCATTACTGCTTTTTAAATCCGTTAGAAAATATTCACCATCAATGATTTCAAAAAGACAATGTTCCCTCGATAAGTCCTCAAGAGGAACAGAAAATTCACATCGAAGGGATCTTCCTATCTTAACTGAAGAGATTTCTTCTTCAGGAAAGTAGGTGAAATACTTCGTAGATGATTTTAAAGATAATCTTATCGGTCCAAGCACGATGGTTAACCTTTGATTACTATAAGATCATTATCTAGTAATTTTGAAAAAATCCAAGGGTAAAAATCTTGACTGCTAAGCTTTGTTAAAGGTCAGGCGCAAGATAGACCTCGATCTGTGGATTAAATTCATCCCTTAAAATAGATCTTATAGCTTCAAGGGTTCCAGTTGTAGAACTTGGACAAGTTCCACATGCCCCTTGATATTTAACAATAAGGACATTCTCTTTGAATTCTTTGACCGCTAAATCCCCACCATCACCTTGAAGTCCTGGACGAATTCTTTTATCTAAAATCTCTTCAATCTGTCGAAGTTCAGGTGAGAGGTTCGCTCTTCGGTCCGCTTCTGGATCGAACGTTTTAAAATGAGGATCATGATCTTCGATAAAGCTCTCAATACAAGTTTGTACTGCAGGCTCTAAATTATCCCATTCTTCAAAACTAAACTTACTTACCGTAATAACATTTTGAAAAAAGTGAATCTGATCAACTCCACGTAAATCAAAGAGTGCTGCAGCCAATGGAATATCCTTACAATCTTGAGGTGTTTTGAAGGAGACTTTTCCGTCTGTCTTAACGTCTTGACCTAAGATGAATTTAAGCGCATTTGGGTTTGGGGTGGGCTGTACGACGATGTCCATAAATATTCCTATTCGAAAATTTTTTTAACTTTTATTAGTGCTTTATAAAGTTGATCAATATCTTCTTGGTTCGTGTAAATTGAAAAAGAGGCCCTGCAGGTGGCAGGCACCTTAAAAAATTTCATTAAAGGTTGGGTGCAATGGTGACCAGTTCTAATCGCAATTCCTTCCTTATCAATAAGGGAGGCAATATCATGAGGATGGATGTCACCTAACGAGAAAGAAATCACAGAGGTCTTTAACTTTGCTTCTCCATAAATCCTTAGTCCATCGATTGATTTCAACTTATTCGTTCCATAATTGAGTAGATCTGTTTCAAAGGAATGAATCTTATCGAGCCCAATGGTGTTAATGTAATCAACTGCAATGCCGAGTCCAATAACAGCAGATATGGGAGGTGTTCCAGCTTCAAATTTATGAGGAAGATTGTTGAAGGTTGTTTTTTCAAACGTAACAACATCAATCATATCTCCACCACCCTGATAAGGGGGCATGGAGTTTAAAAGTTCAAGTTTCCCATATAAAACACCAACTCCAGTAGGAGCGAACATTTTATGGCCAGAAAAGGCAAGAAAATCAGCATCCAAATCTTGAACATCTATTTTTAAGTGAGAGACCGCTTGGGCCGCATCCACGAAAAATTTAGCATTAACGTCATGAGCAAGTTTAATCATTTCTTTGATGGGATTAATCGTTCCTAAGGCATTTGAAATATAAACAACAGAAACGAGTTTCACATCCGATGTCAAAAGTTTTTGATACTCCTCTAAAATGATCTCACCCTTTTCATTGATTGGAATAACCTTGATCGTTATTCCCTTTTCTTCAGCAACCAATTGCCAAGGAACAATATTTGAATGATGCTCCATTTGAGAAAGTAGAATCGTGTCACCTTTATTTAGAAAGTGTCTTGCATAAGACTGGGCCACCAGATTAACGGACTCAGTTGTCCCTTTTGTGAAAATAATTTGAGATCTGTCCGGTGAGTTGATAAAATTTGAAATTTTATCTCTTGTTGCTTCAAATTTTGAAGTAGCGTTTTCAGAGAGCCAATAAAGACCTCTATGAATATTAGATGTTTCATTGGTGTAGTGTTTTTTGACTTCATCTATCACACATTGAGGCTTTAATGTCGTTGCAGCACTGTCAAGATAGGCAAGCCTCTTGCCGTTAATGATCTGATCAGCGCAGGGAAAATCTTTCCTCAGGATATTATGTTCAATATTAATCATAAATGTCCGATTGAAAATTTTTCATTCAGTTTGTTTTTTACGATGTCATCGATATGCTTTCGAGAAAAATTATTTTCAATTTTCTGAACAATCTCTAGCCCAAATCCTAATGCGAGAATGTTTCTCGCTCTGTTCTTTGGAATTCCTCTCGATTCAAAATAAAAAACTTCATCGTCAGATAATTGTCCCGTCGTTGATCCATGTGAGCACTTCACGTCATCTGCAAAAATTTCTAATTGGGGCTGTGAATGGACTTGTGCAGACTTTGAAAGTAATAAGTTTTTATTAAGCTGTTTTGAAGAGACTCTTTGAGATCGAGGATGGATATGAATTTTTCCAGTGAAAATCCCTTTTGAATCACCGTCTAAAATTCCTTTCGAAATTTGATTCGAAGTTGTGTCTTCACATCGATGATTAATCTCTGTGTTAATGTCACAATGTTCTCCTGAGCTAGTCAGAAATAAAGCGTAGGACTCCCCATGGGCACCTGGAGCATTGAGGTTAATAGTTAAATTTTTCCTGTTCATCATTCCGCTAGCAGATATAAAGACACTTTTAAAAGAGGCATCTTGTTTGACCTGTGCGGTGATAGAAGAGTGATTGATCCCTTTTGCATTTTCAACCAGAACAGAAATATGCTCTACACTTGATCCTTGATTGGCCTTAATGTAAGTCTCAGCAATGTGTGCATGAGAGGTTCCGCCAAGAACTCTCGTTTCCTCAATTATTGATACCTTCGTATTAGAATTGACAATAACGATATTTGTCGGCGCTGATACTGTAGATTTTGTTAAGATATGAAGGAGTCTAATAGGTTTTTCAATATGATGATTTCTTGCCACCTCAATAATAGTTCCGTCCAAGAGAAATGCATGATGAAGTCGTGAAAGGGCATTGGTCGTATCAATAAAGTCTTTCACTTCATTAAAATGAGACTTCATCATTTTAATAGAAATTTCCGGTTGTAAATTTTCTGAACCAAAGAATTCTCCATCAAGAAATGTAATTGTTGGGATGTCAGATCTGAATTCCGGAATTTCAGCATCAAAGTTTTCAGGTGCGTAGGATAGTTCTTTGAAAAAACTTTCAAGATGAGTAAATTTGTAGCTGTCTTTAATGATTTCACCAAATCCATTCAATTTGAATTGATCTAAATATTTTTTACGAAAATCAAACAGACTACCGTTGATGTGCTCTAACCTTTTTTCAGCAATAGCGGATAAAGTTTCGATGTTCATGCTTGTCCCTTGATGAGCCAATCATATCCCTTTTCTTCAAGCTCAAGGGCGAGAGACTTGTCTCCAGATTTGATAATCTTCCCTTTATAAAGGACGTGTACGTAGTCGGGAATAATATAATCGAGAAGGCGCTGATAGTGAGTAACGAGAATGGTTGCATTAAATCTATTCTTTAGAGCATTAACGCCATTTGAAACAATTTTAAGAGCATCAATATCTAGACCTGAATCGGTTTCATCTAGTAGGGAAAGTCTTGGATTTAGAACTGCCATTTGTAAAATTTCATTTTTCTTTTTCTCTCCTCCAGAAAATCCTTCATTTACAGATCGCTCTAAAAAACTTTCGTTCATCTCCAAAAGGCGAAGTTTTGTTCTTAGATGTTTTAAAAAGGCCTCGTCATCCATTTTCTCAACGCCTTGGGCTTCACATATTTGATTGAATGACTCTTTTAAAAAGGTGAAATTAGATACACCTGGAACTTCAATAGGATATTGAAAACCTAGGAAGATTCCCTGTTTTGCTCTTTCAGCA
>CAMAYW010000191.1 GCA_945862475.1 Bacteriovorax stolpii | reverse complement strand
TAGTAACCAAAGGTTTTTGAACCTAGTCGTCCAAGTTTTTTAATATCTTCAAGTGAGCCAGTTCCGGCGACGAGTGATACAAAAACCATCGGGACAACAAGTAACTTGAGAGATGACAAGAAAACTCGGCCACCAACTTCGATTAGGCCATTCAGGATGTAGGTCTGAAAAAATCCTTCACTTAATCCAACGTAATTAACAATGCTACCCAACGCAATACCTAGGAACATAGTGACAAGAATTCTTCGTGTAAGATTTGAACCGGAGCTTAAACTCATAAATATTTACCTTTCAATGTTATTTCTTATTGAATCTTTTCTCATTCAATGGGTCAAGAAATTACCACCTAATTTAGTCGTCTGGATTTGTTCTTAAGAATTTATAAGTTTGTTTTATTTCATCTACTGGTTTTGTTAATTGTGAAATGATAGTTTTGTATTTTTGGAGCTCTTAAAAAGATAAAAGTATGAATGATAAAGTGTTTTTATTTCCGCTAAATAGCTCAATTCTCTTTAAAAAGGTCACTTTGCCTTTCCATATCTTTGAGCCTCGTTACATTCAGATGGTAAACGATGCTTTAAGATATAATGTACCGATTGCCATTGTCCCCATTTTGTCTGATTCAATCTATGAAGGAACAATCTGTGTTGCCGGCCATCCACATATTATGGCCAGTCATCCAGATGGAAGAATGGACATTTATATTACTGGTTCCCATAAATGCCGACTTTTGAAAAAACAATCCGATAGTCCCTATATAAGCTACAGGTACAGTGAGGTTTCAGAGGATTTTATTTCAGGTGATTTTTATGAAATGGAATTAGAGAGTTTTAAAAATTTGTTAAAGCGCTGGTCTCTCACTTTTTTACCTGACAAAAATCAAAGAGAGATTTTTGCCAATACTCTTGAGGATCCTGAGATTCTGCTCAATTATACAACTCTCTTTCTGGTTGATAGTTATCAAGATAAAAATTCAATGATGATGGCAGCTACGAAAGGTGAGAAGATCAAGATTCTAATGCAGGCACTTGGTCCAAAAGAAATTTCTCTTGGACCTTATTTGCCAGTTTTGAAATTCAAATAAATTACTTCTTCTTGCTGAGCTTGCCGGCAGCAATTTTTTCTTTAATTTTTGCTTTCTTTTTAGCTTGTCCCTTGCGGCGAAGCATTTTTACAGCCTTACTCTTACGACCAAAACCCATAACTTATCCTTTTTAAAAACGTTGATGCTCCATTATTGTCAAACGAATTTTCATTGTAAAGGCTTTGAAGCTGAATAACAATGTTTTGGCGTAAGATTTAATCCCTTAAGGAGAAAAAATGAAGATTTTAATTGGACTTTTATGCCTAAGTTTTTCTTTTTCAATTTTGGCAGACACTCGCTCAATTACATTAGTGAATTATGAAACTGATGGCGTCAAGCAGTGGCTTCCAGGTACCGTTATTGTTAAAAAAGGTGATGATGTTGAAATCACACTCATTAATAATACTCCTTCAGGCATCCACGGCTTTTTTATTCCAGATTTTGGAGTGAAAAAAGAAGTTAAAAAGGGTGTTAAGGAAGTCGTAAAATTTAAGGCCGATAAAGATGGGCTTTTTCAAATGAAGTGCCACATGCATCCCGCTCACGTTGGTGGACAGTTACTGGTTCTTCCGTAAGAAATTAATTGGGCCTAGTTGTTCCGTAGCGGGACTTTAGGCCCCCAAATAACCACATTGAAAAAGCAGCTAGCCAAACCAGTGCACCCACTGGGTGTAGACCCATAGCTCCCCATGATTCTTGAAAAACAATTTTTGTAAAAAAACGATAGAGAACAAGAAGACAAATACTTCCTAGTGACCAAAATGGGTGAGTGAAAAAGAAGAAAACTGGGAATGACCAAATAAAGAGAGAGATTAAATAAAGCCAAAAGCCAGATCTTTCACCTTTTTGCCAAAGTTCGGCCCAGTAGTGAGCAAGTTGATGAACGTGTATTTTTAAATCTTCTGGATAATATCTAAGAAGATGCTTTTCTCCGAAGGCCAAAATATAAGTTTGATTTTCTAGCTCCCACCCCTTAGCGAGTGCCTCTTTCCAAGAGGCAATATTCACCTTAGACCAATTAAATTCCTTAAACATCGCTTGAGGCATTCCCATCCAGCCTTGTGAAATGCTGACTAATGGGTGAGAAACATTTCTTCTCATTTTTCTAAAACCAAAAGTTGAGGCCAGGGCAAGTGTCGGATTAAGGCATGCTACTGCTTCATTCAAAGTATTAAGTTTTTGTGTCTGAGGAAGAATAAAATAGGCTTTTCTTTTTTCTGAAACAAGTTTTCCTATTGAACTAAAGGCATCCAGGGTAGGAACAAGTTCTGGATCTCCAATAATAACGACGTTAGCACTGACTTTATCTTTTACTTGATCAATCATCCAAGGGACGACTTCTCTTCCAACTGGTCTAGAGATGAAGCTAATAATTTCAACAAAAGGAATTTTATTTTGTAGCTCTTGCCAAACACTTAGCGATGGGTGGTGACCGTCAATCAGGATAAATATTTTAATTTTTGTGGCAGATCTATTAGGAAGAGAAAGGTTTTTTAGCCATGGCTCCAGATAAAAGTCAGATTGGCCTTTAATTGGGATAATCAGATCAACTGATCCAAAATATTCCTCGTTTGAACTTATTTGAGTCCCAACCAACGCATTTTTTACCAATGTATAAATCATCACAGTTGTGAGACCTAGCACCATCAGTCCTAACATGAGATCGCCTTTTTAAAGTCTTTCTAATAAGATTATTCTATGAATAAACGTCAGTATATGCAAAAAAGTTTTGAGAGACAGCGACTTTTGAATAAAGTGATGTCAAAACCAGGTCCTTTTCCCTACGTTCTGATCTTGGATCACCTAAAAGTGGATTTTAATATTGGTAAAATCATTCGTTCAGCTGAAGCCTTTGGGGCCCAGGCGGTAGACGTTGTAGGAACTTCCTTCTTTGACCCACTTCCAGCAAAGGGGTGTATGAAGCGAGTTCCATGGAACATGATAAAATCCTTTCAGGAAAGTTACCAGAATTGGGAGAGTCAGGGATTTACATTTTACGCTTTTGATTCAGAGGCAGCTGAGTCCATTCATGAAGTTCATTTTCCAGATAAGTCAGCTTTTATTTTAGGTCACGAGGGTTTTGGGTTTACTTTTAAAAAGGATAATTATCCGAAGATAAAATTCGTCAAAATACCTCAATTTGGTTTGGTTGAGAGCTTAAATGTATCAGTGGCCGCATCACTCGTTATGTATGAATTCGCTCGTTCAAGAGGATTTAATCCTGCAGTAGAGAGCCCTTGAGGTGCAGATAAAGTGAGTAAAGAATTCCAAGGGAGATCACACCGAAAAAGAGGTGAAGTGGTTGGGCACTTGCCGGAAATCCAAAATAATTAAGGGTGATCCCTGTTACAACGTTCCCTAGCACGGTCAAAAAAGCGATACAAGTTAAGAAAAAAGCACTTCGATTAAAACGTTGCCTATGAAAATGGGCCAAAAGGTAAACAAAAACGGCAATAATGATGATCGAGAATGAACGGTGAATGAGAAATGATTTTCCTAAGAAGCTTATAACTGTTGAATTCGTTGCAACTTGAGTGTCTCGAATAAAATGATCGACTTGTTGACGTACTTGAGTTCCCAATAAAACTTGAATGAAAGTGATACTGACCAAAATTTTCGTTAAGAGAAGTCCCTTTGGGTCGATTTTTTGAGCGATAGTTGTGTCTTCAAGATCTTTACAATATTTTCTCAAATAAGAGAGCCCAAAGAGTAGGATAATGGCCAAAAACATGTGAATGGTAATCATAAATGGCTTCAAATGTGTAGAAACAACTAAAGCTCCGACACCGCCTTGGATGAGTATGAGTAGGAGAAGTCCCCCACAAAACCATGGAATGTTATTTTCGTATCTCTTTAACTTGAAAGAAAGTCCGAAAAGAACAACGATAAAAATTCCTAAGACGACTCCTAAAAGACGATTGATGTATTCAGTCCAAGTTTTAAAAGGATTAAAGTCCGCAATGGTTTTTCCAGAAATTTTGTAAAGATCTTTATAGTTTGCAGGTAGTTCAGAAATATCCATTGGCGGAATCCATTGGCCAAAACATTTTGGCCAGTCTGGACAACCCAACCCTGAGCCAGTTCCTCGGACAACAGCACCGGCCAAAATAACGAGGTACGTACCAAAAATGGATAAAAAAAGGATTCTCTGAAAGGCTTTCATGTAAAAATGCTATCACGATCGCTTTGCTTTTTCACCACTTAGATGATGAAATAATCAAATACATAAGGATCTAACAGCATGCTTTCCTTAGAAATTCTTCTTTTGGGACTGGCCCTCGCGGTGGATGCATCTGTTGCAACCTTTGCATTAAGTTTATTGCATGAAAGAGATTCTATTGCGATCAAGCTTAAAAATGGACTTCTAATCTCCGTGACTTTTGGCCTATTTCAATCCTTTATGCTCTGGCTGGGTAGTTATGGCGGATATTTTTTTACCTACTCAAAATTTGGATATTTTTTTCAGTTTTTAGTCGGTGTTATTTTTATACTGATTGGATTTAAATGCATCCAGGAGAGCCTGGAGAAAGATGGTAAAGATATTAAATGGGGACTTTGGCCAGTGATTATTTTGGGAGTAGCGACGAGCATTGATGCACTTGCATCTGGAGTCAGTTTAGGAACACTCCCTTATCCGTATATTCCCTCTTTGGGTGTGGGCTTAATCACCTTTATCCTTTGCGGACTTTTTTATTCAGTAGGTCAGTTTTTTAAAAAGATTCCAGAACAATGGCTCATGAGATTTGCTGCTTTGATCTTTTTTTTCCTCGGTGGTCAAATCTTTTGGGATTTAAGACATTTCTTTTTTAGAGGTTAATATGATCCTTGATTTTAATGAATTTAAAGATGCTTACTCCGTTTTAAAAAAAATTATTGAGCCCACTCCACTCGTTTACAATGAGTGGCTATCTCAAAAGTATGGATGCCAAATTTATCTTAAATTAGAGAATATGCTCCCTATTGGATCTTTTAAAATGAGGGGAGCGACCTATAAGATTTCTAAACTTACCTCTGCAGAGAAAAAGTGCGGTGTTCTTGCCGTTAGTGCCGGGAATCACGCCCAAGGAGTCGCCTGGGCCGCGAGTAAATTTAAAGTGAAGGCAACAATCATCATGCCTGAAGGTTCTCCTCTGACCAAAATTCGAAATACAGAAGCTTTAGGGGCGAAAGTCGTTCTACATGGACAAAGTATTGAGGACTGCTTCACTTATGCTGAAGCTCTTATGAAAAAACAAGAGATGGTTTTTGTTCATCCGTTTAATGATCCGAAAGTTATCGCTGGTCAAGGGAGTGTCGCCTTTGAACTTCTAAACCAAATTCCTGATATGGATTATATTTTTTCTTCAATTGGTGGAGGAGGGCTTGTGTCTGGAATGGGACAAGTTCTTAAAGGTCATAAATCTAAGGTGAAAGTCATTGCCGGTCAGGCGAGTGGATGTA
>CAMAYW010000190.1 GCA_945862475.1 Bacteriovorax stolpii | reverse complement strand
TCTGATCTACCGCAAATTAATACTCTTGAAGATTATAATCCACCAATGAATTCTAAAATCATCTCTCGAGATGGTGAAGTTCTTCTTGAGATTGGTCAAGAAACAAGAGAAGTTGTGCCATTTGAGAAAATACCCAAAAGAATTGTAGGAGCTTTTTTAGCGGCTGAGGATGATAACTTCTATAATCACGAGGGAATTGATTACTACGGTATCGCTCGCGCCTTCATGGTCAATATGAAAGAGGGGCGCCTCGTTCAAGGTGGTTCAACAATCACCCAGCAGGTAGCAAAATCATTTCTTCTGACAAAAGAAAGAACACTTTCAAGAAAAGTAAAAGATCTTCTTCTCGCTCGAAAGATTGAAGAAAAATTTTCAAAAGATGAAATTCTATTTTTATACCTCAATCAAGTTTATCTTGGTGGTGGTTATTACGGAGTTAAAGCAGCATTCAATGGGTATTTTGATAAAAGTCTAGAACAAGCAACGCCTGCTGAAGCTGCTCTCGTTGCCGGTCTTCTCGTCGCACCTGGACGCTACTCACCTTACGTAAATCCACAATTTGCAAAAAGAAGACAAAATTACGTTCTTAAAAGAATGTTTGAAACGAAGAAAATTACCGAAGCAGAATACGAAGCTGGACTAAAAGAAGATATTAAAATGCGAATCAGAAAGCCCAATGATGTTAAGGGTGGACACTTCACTGACTGGATTCGCCAAGAGGTCATGAAGTCTGTTGGTACAGAAGAGTTTTTAACGAATGGTTTTAAAGTTGTTACAACTCTTGATTGGTCACTGCAATCAAAAGCAGAAAATATTGTTAAAGAGAGAGTAAAAGAACTAGATAAAAGACAAGGCTTTAAGGGAGCGATGAAAAATCTCGCAACTCCAGATGAGATTAAGGCCTTTATCGTGGAACAAAGAAAGAAGATTCTTAAAGAGCAATCAAGTTTTTTTACCTTCACGACTCAAGGCCAAAATATATTTGAATTTAATGAAAATGAGGATGCCCTTGAGAAGAATCTCTCTTTTTATAAAGATGAGGAGGAGAAAATCAATGAAAGATTTAGATCCCTTGTTTCTATTGGAAACGCTGTTCAAGATCCATTCTTAAAATTTTTACAGGAAGGACGGAGTTATCCTGGAATTGTTCTTTCGGTAGATGATCTCAAGAGGACAATCCTCGTAGAAATTGCAGGAACTCGTGCGATTATTCCAGAATCGGGATTCGAATGGGCCCATGAAAGAAAATTTAGTGAAGACCCGGTTTATTTCAATCCTGTAAAAACGCCGAGTAAAATTTTAAAGAAAGGAGATGTTGTTCTTGTTCAAATCACGGGGAAGAACGTATCCTATGACCAGCTCATTCATATAGATTTCTTCAAAAAATACAAAGATCCAACTCTTAAATCTCTGATTGCAAAACAAAAGTTTTTCAAGGCTTCACTCGATCAGGAGCCAGAAGTAGAGGGAGCGTTGGTAGCCTTAAATTCACACACTGGTGAAATTCTCACGATGGTAGGTGGAGTTGATTTTCAAAAATCACAATTTAATCGGGCCATCCAATCTTTAAGACAACCCGGTTCAGCTTTTAAGCCCTTTATTTATGCAGCAGGATTAGAGAATGGTTATCATCCTTCAAGCATTTTGATGGATTCACCTCAAGCCCTCGGTGGAGTCGATGACTCCCTTAGTTGGAAGCCTAGAAACTATGATGGAGAATTCAAAGGTCCAATGACGTTTAGAAATGCTCTTGAAGTGAGTCGAAATATTCCAACGGTTAGACTTGTTCAAGATCTTGGAGTTCAGAAAATTCACGATTTCGTAAATCGCTGGCACATTCATGCAGAAATTCCTAAGGATATGTCTCTATCTCTGGGCTCGTTTGGAATTAGTCTCGCCGAACTCACGAAAGGCTATGCCGTGTTTCCAAATGGAGGTAAGGCCATCAGGCTTCGTCACATAACTTCCATCAAAGACAGAGAGGGAAAGTCCTTTGACCCACCAGCTGCCGATCCGAACTGGCCTGAAGAGCCAAAGAAAGAAGCTGTTAGTGGTGAAAAAATTGAAACTCCGTCGGTGAATCCAAATCCATTTGTGGCCAGTCTCAATTCAACTCAAGTTTATGATCCAAAGCTATCTTACCTTATGAGTAATGTTCTTAGAGGTGTGACCATTTATGGTACGGCTGCAGCGGCAGCATCAAGATTAGGAACTACGATTGGTGGTAAAACGGGTACGACTAATAACTATATAGATGCTTTATTTGTTGGTTTCTCTTCGAATGTTGTGACCGGGACTTGGGTTGGTTTTGATGACAATCGTCCATTGGGATATGGTGAAACAGGCGGAAAAACTGCTCTTCCAATGTGGATTGATTTCATGAGTTCAGCAAATTCAAAATATGGAGCTCCGGAATTTCCTGTACCAGAAGGAATCGTCAATATCATGGTTAATAAAGAAAGTGGTAAACCTCTTCCTCCTGGATCGAGCGAAGGATTTTTAGAATCCTTCGCTGCTGGATTTGATCCCAATAGTGATTCAAGTTCCGTTTTTGAACAGGGTGGACAGGGACAATCAAAACCGACCAGCTTAGATGATGCTAGCTATTGGGAAAACCAATAGTAGGCCAGGTAGAGTAGTTGATCATTTAACATTTAAGTCTTTGCCCAAAAACGGCTTGTAATTTTCCTCGAATTTATACCGATAGGATCTCTACGGAGGTTCTATGCTTTCCCTGCGGCAACAGCGCACATTTTTTTACATATTTGGGGCAATCCTCCTATTGCACACGATTTTTTTATTTAAGCACTATAATCCAACATCTCAATTGTCCTTGGAAAAACCTTCTGCGATAAAAGTTAAAATTGTTCAAGATGCCATGAAAGATTTGGCGAAAACTCAAAAACGGCAAATTGTTCAATCTGAAGATACAGAGAATAAAGATAAAAAGGATGAAGCCTTTTTAAGCGATAAAGACCGAAGTTTTGAGCGTGAAACGGTTGCAAAAAATATCGATATTTTTAAGAAAACGGCTAAAGGAAATTCAGACGTTACGCAAGTGTCCCAAAAAAGTCAGAGTGCTAAAAAGAAAGCTCCCAATCTAAAAGATTTAAAACTTTCTGATATAGGTATGGCGACTGGTGATCCTCTTCCAAAAGAAGTGAGTCGCTCTCCCGCCAGTTCCTCTCAGAAAGGATTAGAAAATGGTGATCCTATGGAGCAGGGGTTTTCAGCGACAAACGATTATGTTCAGGAAGTTCAGTTGGGAGATTTTACTCATCTCAATACGGTAGAATATAAATATTATGGATTTTTCCACCGCATAAGACAAAAACTCGAGCAGTTTTGGGGCAAAAGCATTCAAGAAAAATCCATGGCGATTTTTCGCTCTGGCCGGAAAATTGCCTCTCAGGATTATGTGACCTCCCTTCAGGTAACACTGAATGCACGTGGAGAAATTATAGGAGTGAAGATTCTAGGAGCATCAGGAGTTAAAGAACTCGATGACGCTGCGGTTGAGTCGTTTAATGAAGCTGGCCCCTTTCCAAATCCACCCAAGGATCTTTTGGTAAATGGTAGGGCCACAATCGAGTGGGGATTTGTCGTTAAGACCTAAAAT
Source organism: Bacteriovorax stolpii (assembly GCA_945862475.1). Classification (GTDB taxonomy): domain Bacteria; phylum Bdellovibrionota; class Bacteriovoracia; order Bacteriovoracales; family Bacteriovoracaceae; genus Peredibacter. The sequence continues at coordinate 1,929 of CAMAYW010000190.1, read as the reverse complement.
AAAAAACCCTCCATTCGGAGGGTTTTCTTTGTGTGCATGTTATTAAGTTTTAATGAGTCGATCGTAACAAATTCTTTAAACGATCAATTCCTTCCATAACGACATAATCAGACCAAATTGAATCTAATTCTCGGATAGCTTCAACGACTTGAAGAGCCGCTTGATCACGAGAAATTTTTTGAGTTTCAGCATATTGAGAAATGCTTTTATTTAAAATTTCAATCACCGGAGAGTTACAGACTTGATTAAGTCTCTCTTCGAATGATTGGTTAACTTTTTTTTCTTTGCTTTTAATAATGGCCGTATTGAGAAGCTGGATCGATTCCATTAAAAAGTTTCCTTCGGAAAATCTAAATGTTTACTGGTTGCCGAGTATGTATGATCAGATTAATTTCGTAAAGAATGTTTTCCATAAGAAGGAAAATTTTTTAAGGCGAATTTTTTATTTAGATTTATATTTGAGGAAAGCTAAATAAATTTTTGAATTATGGTCACGCAGCAAGACTGCGTGACCATAAAATATTTAGTGAGATGTGTTGCAAAACTCTTGATACTGCTCTGCCGTTAATAAATTATTTAATTCAGATGTATCTTTCACCTTGACTTTAACAAGCCAAGATCCGTAAGCGTCCTCATTAATTTTTTCTGGAGAACTTTCTAAATCAGAATTTTTTCCAATAACTTCACCGGTTACAGGTGAATAAAGATCACTCACAGATTTTATTGACTCAACAACGCCGAAAGTAGAACCGGCCTTAAGATTAGTCCCGATTTCAGGAACTTCTAAGAAAACAATATCTCCCAAAGCTGATTGAGCAAAATCCGTAATTCCAACAGTTACAGTATTTTCTTCAACCAACGCCCACTCGTGTTCTTTTGTGTACTTTAAATTTGCTGGTATTTTTGTCGTCATTACTTATGTCCTCCGGTTACAAACGGTTTTTTGGTTAATTGCGCGCTAAATGGTTTTTGCCTGATATCCACTAAAAATACGTCATCTGAGGGAGATTTATCAATTTCAATACGTGCAAGAGCGACACCTTTATTTAAGACAACGGACATGGTTCCACTGGTGACCGTGCCAATTGTTTCATTTTTGGAATTTAAAACGGGGTAGCCCTCTCGAGGAATCCCTTTTTCAAGGATTAATTTAACTAGTTTATATTTAGCTGGCTTCGGCATAAGCGTTTCTTTGCTAATAAAATTTTGTTTACTTAGCTTAACAGTCCAGCCGAGACCCGCATCATAAGGATTCACTTCATCATTAAGCTCATGCCCATAAAGTGGGTAACAAACTTCAAGCCTCAGAACGTCTCTTGCGGCCAGTCCACATGGAGTGACTTTCAGTTCCATGAATTTTTGCCAAAGACTTTTGATTGTTCCGTGATGGCCAAAAATTTCAAAGCCGTCTTCACCTGTATAGCCAGTTCTGGCGACAATAACAGGTTGACCTTGAAATGAAGTTTCAAAAATGGAGTAATACTCCATATCTGGTAATTCACTTAAGAGAGGACGCAACGTCTCAAAGGACTTTGGACCTTGAAGGGCGAGAAGAGAAAAGATATTTGAACAATTAGTCAGGCTACAAGAATAGCCCTGATGCTTGGACTTCATCCAATTGAAATCTTTTTCAATATTTGAAGCATTGACGCAAATAAGAACCTTTCCAGGTTTTAATTTATAAACAATCAAATCATCAATCACAGTGCCATTTTCACGACAAAGCGGAGAGTAGATGGCCTTTCCTGTTGGAGCGTTTAAAATATCATTTGTTACAATGTGATCGACAAAGGCTTCAGCATCGTCACCTTCAACAAAAAATTCACCCATGTGACTCACGTCGAAAACACCAACATTTTGTCTGACAGCAAGAACTTCGTCTTTTACAGACGTGTACTGAACAGGCATATCCCAGCCAGCAAAAGGAAC
>CAMAYW010000189.1 GCA_945862475.1 Bacteriovorax stolpii | reverse complement strand
AGGCACCCCAACGCAACAAGGCCCGTAAAAATACTTACACTTATCTTTTTCATTTCGTACTCCCAACTATCAGTTTGATAAGGTCAAAACATCATTTTCACTCTTATTTTCGTCTATTTCTTTTATCAAAGTTAGTACGGTAAAAAACTCTCGTTGGACCCTGAATGACTGTTTTGATTGATCAGGAATGAGGTCGTTTTTGCCTCCTCTAGACAAACGAATTTTAAAACTCATTGCAACAAAAAACTTGGACGAAAGGATTTCACAAAATCTTTTCAAGGACTGTTTTATGAAAAAATTCTTAGTTGCAATGATGGCTGTTACTTCACTTAGTCATGCTAGCGCCTTTACTGTTAACGTTTCGGACTTTAATTTTGATTATAAAAATCCCCACGGTGAGGGAAGTGCGGCTACCTTTTCAAGATCGACTAAATCGCAAGCAGGTGTTCAGGTTATCGTTGATCGTATTGATAAGGATTTTAAGTTTGCCGTTACTGGTGCTGAAAATCAGGATTTTGAACTGAAAAATGCACCTTCAGTCATGACCGAAGCAGAAGCGATGACTGTGAGTGGTTTCAATCTGAATGTCTCAGAACAAGTTGATATGTCCCTTCAGTCTGCTCGCTTCACAAGTAAGGATGATATTTTAAAATTAGATGGTCTAAGTCTAAATTGTCAGCGTGCTCCAGAGTCCAAGGAAGTTCTTGATCAATTCATTCTAGGTTGCATCCAGAGATTAAATTTTAAAGTTGGAAAATACTCCTCTCAAGAACTTTTAAAATCTTTAGCCTATGTCCTTGAGGAGGCGGTTGGAGTCACTGAGCTTCAAAAAGGGAACCTTTCCATTTCTTCTGTGGCACTGAAAGTGACAAATGGAAAATACGAATTGTCGGCCGATGTGAAGGCGCAGGTAAGTGGAAAAGTAACAAGCAAGGGAAGCTTTGGGTACGATACGGGAACGGGAGTTCTAAGTATCAAAATCTCAGAAGTGAAGATCGCTTTTTTAAACATTACCTCAAAGGTATTTGATGAATTAAAAAAGAATCAAAATGAAAAATTAAAAGTGAAAGAGCCTTTTGTTTATCTCACCGTTAAATAAATGATGACTCTCTTTTATTAATCCGAACAATAATCACCTCGTCATCTTGGGTGGTGAAGCTCTCGCCTTTTTCCAAGATGATGAGGCTTTCTGACTTTAATTGATAAATAAAAAAATGGTCGTGTTGAGAAACAAGGCTTAGATGATTCTCAGCAACTTTTTGAACGGAGGCAATTCCATACCCACGCCTCATCATCACGTTGAAATCTGTAACAGATTCTCCTAAAAGTTTGGATAAGATATTCTCCTCTCCCTTAAACCAGAGAGGTTCAGAGCTCTGATCCAGCGTTATGACTCGATCATGAAATTCAAGACTGACTCCATCGCCGGTTAAAATGATAAGCCACCGGTCTATATCTTTGAATTGGGAAAAGGGCCCGTTCTGATGAACTTTGGCCACAGATAGCCTGAGGTTAAAATCTTCTTGACCCTGAGGATCAATAAAGAGTTCTGTCGTTTCTCCACCGCCATTCTTCCACGGCATTTTTTTAAAAAGAGATTTAGACAGAACTCTCAATGATGATTAAATTTTTGTGAAAGTTATGATTTGTTCGCGCTCGTGAAGGTGGCAGTTATCTTCTGTTTCCTCTTCGGTCGCTTGAACATTGAGATTTCCTGAGATCCTCTTCCCATTCTTATCCACTTTAAATTCAACGATTACAGTTGAACGGTAAAGTCTACTACAAATCCCATCGCTGTTTTCAACTACGGGAATATTCATTCTTACTGTAAAAGGTGCTTTTTCAAAATCATAAAAAGTCACTTTTTGAGAACGATCTCCCAAGGAAGACTTAATTGAAGCTTTAAAGTAAGGAGTATTGGGTAATTCCGGAATAACTGTTTCAAATTGATAATCGGAAATACAAATTACTTCTGGAATTTTGGATTCTGCGGATGGTGCCTGATTCGCCTTAAAACAAGTCTCTTGAGCAAAAGCTGAGATTGAAAAGATAAGTGCGAAAGATGTTAAAAGATGTTTCATATTAATCGATCCTGTAAGATTGGGTTTTTTGATCAAAAACGAGTACGCCTGAAATCTCATCTCCATTCGAAATGAGGGGCTTACCAAGAATTTCTACCACTGCAGTTTCAAATTCGTCCTCATACATAGGGCAAACAATACTCGGGGAGAACCATTTTCCAAGTTTTAATTGGAAGCTAAAACTTGCAGACTTTGTTTTTAAATTTGTAACTTCTCCGACAAATTGGACCTCACGGTTACAATCTGCCATTACCGAAAAAGAACTGAAAATAAGCATCAATAAAATGAATTTTTTCATGTGCACCTCAAATGTTTATAGGCACAGATATACATTAATAATGACAAAATTCATTGTTAGGATTTCGTTAGAGTGAAAATTATACATACAGAATCTCTGCTCGGTGAACGACTAAGTCTCTGAAAATTCATTAGTAGAATTTTCACGCATAAAAGCTATAGCCTTGGAGCTCTAGAGAGACATTAGGGAGTATATTGAGCCTCTAGAGGTAAAGATGAAAATTCTTCTTATAATGTCTGTTTTCCTTTCTACGAGTATGACTTCAGTCCCCGAACAATTTGTGGATTCACACCGCTGTGTTCCCAAAGTGGGTGTGTCGTGTGTTGTGGATATAAGATACTCTTGCCCTCCCGGTTATTTTGACGGATGCATAACGAATGAAACTGAAGTTCATCTTTGTCTCCCCGATGAAAATGGCCCATCCTGTGATTTGAACATGAATCTTCAGTGCCCTTTAAACTTTGAAGATGGTTGCCTATCAGGTGAGTCGGATACACACCTTTGCCTTCCTCAAAAGGGACCATTGTGTACGGAGGGGAGTGAATTTTCTTGCCCAGCTGGATTTGAAGACCCTTGCTAATGATGGTAGCTTAGTAGAATGAGTCAATTAGGAGTTATTGAAGGATTTTTTGGGCCAAAGTGGTCTGAGTCCTCACGAGAAAGTTATGCCGAGTTTTTATCTCAGTTCGGTGGAGATTTTTATATCTATGCTCCTAAGCAAGATCCCTTTTTAAGAAAAAAATGGCGAGAGCCTTGGCCTACTGAATACATTGAGGAACTTAAAAATTTAACCAAAATCTTCCAGGCACAACACATAAAGTTTGGGGTTGGGTTTAGTCCTTTTGGATTAGGTCATGCGTTGACCGAGATTGATCTGAAGACTCTTACAGAGAAAATACAAATACTAAATCATATTGGGATTGATCTTTTAGGGCTTTTCTTTGATGACATGCCCATAAGTGATCATTTAGCAAAAACTCAAATCAAAGTTCTCTCGGAGATTAAAAATATTTTCCATGGGAAAATTGTTTTTTGTCCCTCTTACTATACTCCGGATCCTATTCTCGATAAGGTTTTTGGCCAGCGTCCTGAAAATTATCTGGAAGAAATCTCATCGGCATTACCTTTAGATGTCGCCATCGTTTGGACCGGCCCAAAAGTGATTTCCTTGGAGTTATCTATTGATCATTTACAAGAAACGAGAGCTCTTCTCGGCCGAAAACCTTTTTTATGGGAAAATCTCTATGCAAATGATGGTCCCAGAAATTGTAAATTTTTAAAGCTAAGGCCATTTTCTGGTAGGTCTAAAGAATCACCTCTTCATGTGGAAGCCTTTGGACTCAATATGATGAACCAAGCTGAACTTTCAAAAATCGTTTACCTTTCATCAAAATTTGTCATCGATGGAGAAAATCCAGACGAGGCATTTCTGCACTCCCTCAAGATTCTTTGTACACCTTCGTTTGCAACATTCATTGAGACTCATCAAAAAGCATTTTTAAATCAGGGACTAGATGTTCTATCTCCTGAGGAAAAAGGCTTCCTCCTAGAAGAGTTAAGTAGGTTTCCAGATTTGGCAGCTAGGGAAATGGCCGATTGGCTCAAGGGAGTCTATTTAGTCGGAACCGAGTGTTTGACCGATTAGTAATCTAAGACCTTGAATAGTCGAAGAAGTTCGTTTCAAAATTCATCTAAAAAAAATCTATTTTTGACTCCATCAATCCGATAAGTCCATTGGAGAAATGACCATCATTTTTAAGGACTGAATGAAGCTAACCTTTTTACTTCTTCCAACTTTTCTATTTTTTCTTTTTTCTTGTAAACCAAGTGGGCAAGTCGTTGACCCTGCGCCAGCACCTTCACCGACAGGGGACGGGACATCTTCAATTACGATTAGTGGTAACATAACCTATGATTCAGTACCCATTTTAGACACTGGACTAAACTATGCCGGAATCGTTAAAAAGCCGTTGAGAAAAATCTACTTAGAACTCGTGAATGCGAATACCAATCAAATTATTTCAAATACAAGCACAGATGATTCTGGAAACTATTCTTTTACGTACTCAAATGCGATAACAAAAATTTACGTTCGTATTAGAGCAGAAATAAAATCCCCTAGTGTCGTAATTGAGGACAATACGAATGGAAATGCTGTTTATGTTGTAGAGTCAGCAGATTATCTTGTTAGTCAAAATACGACTTTGCCTATCATCAATTTGGCATCTGGTTGGTCATCCATCTCAAACTCTTATGCATCTGCAAGAGTGTCAGGCCCTTTTGCTATTCTCGATTCTGTTCTGAGTGCCATTGATAAAGTTTCTGCAGCGAAACCCTCACTTGTGTTTCCCGCTCTTAAGATTAATTGGAGCGTGAATAACACCAATGAATCTGGAGATGAGTCTCTGGGAAAAATAGGAACTTCGCACTATTCGCCATCCTCTGGGGAACTTTATATTTTAGGGAAAGCGAATGTTGATACCGATGAATTTGATACTCACGTTGTTGTCCATGAATGGGGACATTATTTTGAGGATAAACTTGGACGCTCCGATAGCATCGGAGGTCAGCATGGTTCAGGTGATGAAAAAGACATCGCACTTGCTTTCGGTGAAGGGTGGGGGAATGCACTTAGTGCTATGATTTTAGATCCACTGATCACTTACAGAGATTCGATGGGACAGCGTCAGGCCACGATCGGTGTGAGGTTCTCCCTTGAGTTGAGTACAGACTCAAGTCCTGGATGGTTTTCTGAAATATCAGTACAAGAAATCCTTTTTGATTTATATGACTCATCCAATTCTCATCCAGATAATCTCTCTTTGGGCCTTTCTCCGCTGATTGATGTCATGACCACTCATCAAGTAAGTACCAGGGCCATTACTTCAATTTTTTCATTTATTAACGGCTTAAAATCAAAGTATTTAAGCTCAGCGACGGCCATCAACACTCTCACCTCATCTAAATTAATCAGTAACGTGATTGATGACTTCGGTTCAGGTGAAACCAACAGCGCAGGATGGGCACCGAATTTACCTGTCTATCGGAGTTTGACTTATGGAGCGTCTCCTCTTTCTGCGATCGTATGGGGAGAGGGCCTTATTTATAACGATATCGGTAACAATCGACTCTTCAAATTTACCGCCACTAAGTCATCGACGGCGATGACTCT
>CAMAYW010000188.1 GCA_945862475.1 Bacteriovorax stolpii | reverse complement strand
ATAATCCAAAAATTGAATTCATTTGGGACTCTGAGGTTGTAGAAATTAAAAGTAACGAGAGCGGAGTTTCCGGCATCGTCGTTCACAACCTTAAAACTGGTGCGAAACAAGAACGTGCAACGGATGGTCTTTTCTATGCTATCGGGCACAATCCAAATACTGCCTTTCTTAAAGGTCAGTTAAAGCTTGATGGTCATGGCTTCATTCAAACTCATAATGGGCCAGAAACAAATATCCCAGGTGTTTTTGCTTGTGGAGACGTTCAAGATTCTTATTACCGTCAGGCGATCACAGCTGCCGGTTCAGGTTGCCAAGCGGCCATCAAAGCAGAGAGATTTCTCGAGGGCCATTAAGTGGTCCAAAAATTTTACCATTTAAAAAATCGATTCATGGAGTTTTACCAGCACAACGAAGTGCTGGTCTCCATGATTGTTTTCGCAATGGGCTTCTTATTTGATCTCTACACGGTAGGAAGAATCGACAGTCTCTTCAATCTCATACAACAGGCAGTCTATCTCATCCTTTTAGGAACATTTCTTCTGATTGAAATAAAAATCTCCATCGGGACGATGAATTTAAAAGGAAAAGCGCAAAAGTTCTGGGACTACCATAACCTTGTCGTTCACTTTCTTTTTGGCTCTCTCTTATCCGTTTACACAATCTTTTATTACACCTCAGCTTCGGCCTTCACGAGTTTTCTTTTTATTCTTCTCCTCGCCATTCTTATGCTCGCTAATGAGATACCCAAGATAAGAAAGTTGGGCCTACCAGTGCGAGTGATTCTGTTTTGTATCTGCGTTCTGTCTTATTTTTCATTTTTCTATCCAATTCTAATGGGCCACATAGGCAACCTTCCCTTTTGGATGGGACTCATGAGTTCAGCTCTTGTGATGGCCCTTATCTGGAAGTTAAATTTTAAAAATCAAGAAGGAAAAGGTCTCATCGCTAGAAATCACGTTTTAAGACCTACTATCGCCGTTCACCTCTTCTTTCTTATTGGCTACTACACCTCCCTTATTCCTCCAGTACCAGTTGCCGTCAAAAAGATTGGTGTTTACTACGACATTGAAAAAAAAGACGGTCACTATATTGGTAAATACATCAAATCCAACTGGAGCTTTTTCTCCAAAGGCTCACAAGAGTTTCATGCTCGTCCCGGTGATAAGGTGACGATCATTTTATCCATTTTTTCTCCGGCCCGTTTTAAAGATCAGGTCTTTCTTAAGTGGTATCGAGACGATGAGAAACAAGGCTGGAAATTAGAAGACACCATCCCTCTCAATATCTTGGGTGGAAGAGACCAAGGCTTTAGAGGATTTGGAACTAAACAGTTCTATATTGCCGGCAAGTGGAAAGTCATAGTCGAAACTTCTGACGGAAGAGAAGTAGGAAGAATCAATTTAGAAATCCAAAATGATAATACATCAACGGAAAGAGTGTTTACCTACGATTTCTTTTGATTGTCTCTCTAAGACACTGAAAAGTCACTGCCCCCTCATGATTTACATAAAGCGCCAATTTTTATAAGTTGGAGGAATGCTGAGTGAGTCAATTTTCCTAAAAAACACGCGGGCGATCAGAGAGATTCTTGATCTTGATTGGAAAGATTATATTTCTCAATTTGGCATGACTCAAAAAGAAGCCGCGAAACACCTACTCAACCCTCATGATTTCCCAGTAAGTTATGCCATGAATTTTTGTGAGTACTATGAGCTTGATATCGAAAGTGCATTCTCAGATCAATTTGATGTGAAGGCCTTTGCTAGAAATTATTTGAAAGAAGAACCACTACTCCCCGAACGCTATCAATACGAAAAAAACTCAAAAGTCATCACCCTTATAAATTTTGTGAATGGACTCAATGATGCAGACTTAGGTTGGTTAAACGTTCTCATTTTTAGAAGACTGCAAATTCCTAAAACAATCCTCTTATACCCTGAATTGGATATACCTTTTAAACTTGTATTGGACTTTTTAGATTTATCAGAGAGACTTCAGAAAGATCAAAGTTTCATGAGACGGTGTGGCGAGGATGGCATTAAACGACTCAATCAAAAATTCTTTTTTACATCTGGGATTGAAAATTTAAACGCTGACTTTTATGATGATTTTTTCACGGAAAAAATTCGTGCCTTTGATCAATCTTACAAATACAAATTGATTTCTCAGAAAGATGATGAAGTCACAATCAAATGTAGCGCGACAGATGAGTTTAAAGACATTTATGGAATAAATAATGTACACAGCTCTTCACTTATATACTATAAGTTAGGGATTGCCTCGGGTCTATCAACTCTCTTTGATCTTGATTATTCAACTACAAAAATTGAAAACGTTGCATCTAATAAAGGTTATGATCTCATTACTATCAAATACCCTAGGCAACATTTAGTTCATTAGTCTTTCCTGAAGAAATGACCTTTCTCAATTTCCAAAGGCGTTCATACTTTTGAGCAAGTTCTAAAGTCTTTTTACTGAAATTTCTATTACATAACATAATGAGAGCTTCTCTTTTATCATAGGTAGACAAGTGGATAGCCGGGAGTCCTTGAAAAATGACTGAACCCATTTTTTGAAATGTCTTATGGGTTCCAGCGAAATATGTGCCAAGCATAAAAGTAAAATCAATCTTTTCAGTAAAACGATGATGAACTGCTAATGCATGAAGAATTGATAACGCTTCATAAAGAGTCTCTGGGTCACTTGATGCTTCATTACTCACAGTCAAATGACAATCATAACTGATTTTTTTATTTCCATTTTCTTGAAAAAAATCATGATACGCCTTCTTGTGCTCATCACTACCTCCTGTTCTTATGGGAGCATTGAGGGGAAAGTCCAAATTCATTCTTAGGCAATCCTGATAGCTTACGTTTTTATATCCCATGATTAATTTATCATCTTTATAAAGAAGGATATGATTCCCAACAAATTCAAAAACATCTAAGGGGATCACAAGAAGTGGATCATTAAAGGCACGCCCGTATCCCTCAGCCTTTAAACTGACGATATCATTTACGATTTGCCGAGTCTTTGGACTGTTCCAAGTGGTAAGTGGATTTTCAAGAATAACAATTTTAAAATTTTTCATGGCTTGATTATTTCGAAAATTAATTTTTTTCAAAGCCGGCAACATATTCCTTTTGGAATTTCTATCCTTTTGAAGCAAAATGACTGGCATGAATTACATCATCGAAAATCAAAAAGAGTCCTTGAGACTCAAACAACAAAATTCCCTTCCCCAATATTCAGTAGAAGATGAGCTTCATCTATTGAATCTTGACTTAAACGGTAAAAATGTACTCGATGCGGGATGTGGGGTTGGTACTTTGGCAAAAATGATAAAATCTAAATACCACTCTCGGGTAAGTGGATGTGATGCATCTGAACTGAGGATAAAAGAAGCACAGAAAGGCTCGAAAGGTCTCATTGATTTCTTTGTTGCTGATCTCACGAACTTACCATTTCAAGAAGCACAATTTGATGTCATCTTTATTCGTTTTGTTCTTGAACATACTTTAACTCCAAAAGATATTTTAAATGAGGCGATAAGGGTCCTTAGACCTGGTGGAAAATTAGTGATCATTGATTTAGATGGCCTCATTTTCAATCTTCACCATGAAAGTCCCATCCTTAAGGATCAACTGAGTCATTTATATAATAATCTCCCGATTGATCTCTTCATTGGAAGAAAGCTCCCGCGAATGATTTCAGAAATTGGCTTAAAACTAAGCGAGTGTCATGTGGTCCCAATGTTGTTCAGGGATACTGACCTTGATTGTGAAATAGATAATATGATCATGCGATTCAATCAGTCTGAATCCATCATAAAAAGCATTATTGGCGAAGATGTTTTTAATGATTTTATGAACACTTACATTTCTGAGATGAAAAAATCAGAAGTTCATTTTTGTAATAAATTTATCGTAACTGCTATTAAAAATTAAAGGCAACTGATGGAATATCTAGAAATTAGAAACTATGTTTTGAAAATTATTAGTGATATATGTCCTGAAACGGATACCTCTTATCTAGATGATCAAGAATCGTTTAGTGACCAACTTGACCTAGATTCAATGGACTTTTTAGATTTAGTGATGGAGCTACGAAAAAGGCATCGGGTTGAAATACCAAAAGAGGATTTTCAAAAAATTGTCACTATGGAAAACTTCGTAAACTATCTAAGCCCTCAATTCACCAAGTTCGCGGCTTAAGATTTCATTAATCATTTTGGGGTTATCCTGAGTGAGGATATGTCCCCCATCTACTTCGATAACTTCTCCAAGACTCAATGAACGAATATAATCACTATTTACAAACTTCTCTTCAGTTGGAGTGAGAAAGATTTTTTTTCCCTTGAAGTTAGTCAGAAGCTCCACCTCATCTAAAAACTCTCCCCTCATCAAACTTTGCCCTATGACTCCGCGAACCTTTGGATCAGTCATTTGGATCATTTGTGATAACTTATGAGCGTCTCCTTTTTTAAGATGAAGCATGCTGTGAGAAAGATTCAAGGAGTCTATCTCAGAGATCTCCTCTTGAAAGAGAAGTGCCCCCAAAGGATTAGGAAAAAAGGCTTTTGAAACATTCTCTAAATTAAGTGGCGGCGAACTGATGGTGATGATCGCCAGAGGATTTAGTCGTGAAAGTAAGTGATACATAATGTGTCCACCCAAGGATGAACCAAACAAAACGAGATCTTTCTTACCAACTAAATCATCATGAACAGTATTCACGAGATCCAAAAAGGATTTATTATTTCCGATCGCCCTTCCACCATGTCCAGGAAGGTTGATGGCGATTTTTTGAAGAAAAGGAATTTCGATCTGGTCAAAAATTGAAGAGTCAAGACTGTTACCGTGGACACAGACTAAGTTCATGGTCTCTCCTAAGAAGCTTTTGTTATAATCCAACCATTTTTTGTTTTTTTAGCATCGAAATGATGTCCTCCTTTAGTGAGGAGTTGGTCCAATCCTTGAAAATGAGTGAGATTATATTGTCGTCTAAAGTGATTAAATTCATCACTCAGCTTCATTTCCTTTAAAAAATCTTGATCAGTTGCTTCTACGTAGTCTTTGCCGCCTAAAAATTCATAAGACGTATTTTGCTCATAGGAGTGCTTAATCTTAGAGATCATCCTTTTTGTTCCCGTATCGATATCTCTTGAGATCCAAAGATCAGAAAAAATGGAAGAGTGAACATCTTTAAAGTTTGCCCCCTCAATAATGGCATGAATATTATTCTGAGTAAGAGCTCCTTCAGAGATTAAATAAGAAACACAATGCTCGATGAATTTTATATTCAAAGGATTATTCATAATCACGAAATAATCGACATCAAATCCAGAAGCTTCTATGAAACCTGAGAATTTCTTCTCACCTAACTTTAATTTCATAAATTTAAGGATAGGATAGGCAGTTCTAACTGACGAGCCCATGAGATAAGAGTATTCCGTGGGTATGTCAAAACCACCTACTCGAGAGGAATCCACTAGGCCAAACTTTCGTTCGCCAAGATTTTCAATTTTTCCTGAAAATAGAGAGCGTGGATCTAATGTATATTGATC